>JAFTAG010000135.1 GCA_017458655.1 Ruminiclostridium sp.
AAATCGTTCAAGCTCCCCAAGGGCGGCAAATACAACGCAGTCCTCATACTTGACGAGGCGTGCGGAACGGGTACTCTCACGTTCGAGAAAAACAAGATAATACTTATCTGACCGACAAAAGGCAGCCGCTTTTCAACGGCTGCCATTTTATATACACTGAGAATCGGTATTGACGATCGATAATTGCGGTGCCTCGTTCTTTGCCGTTATCGACGCAGCCATGCGGCGGTCGGGCAACGACTTCAAAGTATCCTGTCAGACTGTTATTCCCGTATAATTTCTCGCGGTCTCGGTTTTGTCGGGAACATACCTGTAATCGCAGGAATCCGCGCCCGTTGCTGCCGTATGCGTTCGTATCAGCTTCGCGTGCATTATCTTTGCGTAGGCGTGATCGAGGGCGCACATATGCGGCATCAGCTCCATATACCCGTACTCCCGGGCATATTTGACCAGCGGGCAGCCCACAAGCGTGAAGCTGAACGATTCCGGGTCGTTATTCGGGTCAACGATCATTCCCCATGTATCGAGCCACTCTCCCCGCGCCTGCTTTTCCTTCACAAGCTCCGCGTAACCGCGGTAATCCTTGTACAGCTTTCGTTTCAGCAGCCCGAAGGTCCGCGTGTGATTCGAGTTCATAAATGCTCCGAGAAATTTAAAGCGGCTGTACAGATCGGCTATTATCTCATCTATCGCCTTGCCGCCAAGCCTGTGGTCGGAAGCCTCGTAGTAGGATATAAACAAGATAAACATTCCGACATTGTTCGCGAGTATATTTTCTTTGCCGCCGATGTCCGGAGCCTTCGCAGCAAGCCCCGGATAAAGCTCCCTTGCGCGGGCTGCGATACGTTTTGCATCTTCCGGAAAGTTCTTCTTCAGATATCGTTGTATTGCCCGTTCGACTGTTTTCTCCATTATTCTGCCCCCCATACGTGAACGTTGACCTGCTTGACGCCGTATCTCCGCGGCATCTAATTATTTATCTTCCCGCAATAAACCAAAAAAGCAGCGCTTCGAGCGGTGACAGCAGCCCCATTACGATGATCTGGCGGAGCTGTTGCTTTCGGTTATAGCCGAATTGCTTCCAGCCCGCGCAGCCTTCCGTTTCCGGGAAATAACGCTGAAAGAAACGCGACTTTGTGAGCAGGAAAAAGTCAAGCCCGATAATATCGAACGCCTTTACGCCGTAGCTCATTATCAGAAATCTGACAAGGTAGTCGAGGTATGAAAAATTGTTGTTCATTCCGTCGATGCCGCCGATAACGAATATGCCGCAGAATGCGAGTATAAGCACGATCAGGATCAACATTCCGATCACCCGTTTTCCGCTCATCGGCAATGAGTCCAGTCTCGGCTTCAACGCTTCCTGCACATCTTCCGGGAAATTCTTCGCGAGCAGCTTTGAGGGCATTGTGACCGTCGCCGACCATATCATAAGCCACAGCAGTGCCATTCCCGCGACCGTGAGAATTATCGTCACAAGCATTTCACGCGCCGCCCTTTCTGTTTTTCAGCTCAAACACGAGCATCACCGCGAACCAGATTATCATACTTTCGCTCATAAGACCGTTGCGGAAAGCGAGGCTGAACGCGCCGTCGGGAATGAGCATACTCACGCCTTTGAGGGCTGCGAATATCAGCAGAACATTAGTGAACGCGAACGCTTGTGGGAACACGGTCTTTCCGGTTATCTGCAAATAAAACCAGTACACGAAAACCGGCAGCATAAGCGCTTCGCTCGCTATCACGACCCACGAAAGCGAATTGTACAGCTCCGCGCATATCGACTGTGCTTCGGTGAAGTCATAGCCGTTATTGCAGAGCTGACCGAACAGCGCGAGTATCATTATGTAGAAAAGGTGCAGCGCTATCCACGGCGTAAGACCGAACGCGTTGAGGTAGTGATATATCTTTCTGTGCTTCTCGTCCGTGATGTAATTCTGTACAGCAAACAGCGCAATTCCGTAGAGGATAATTCCCGGGAAAGCGAGCGCCATTGCGAGGTTTTGTCTCCACATTTCTATCTGTACAGCACCCGCTGTGAGCATCGCAAACACGTTTTCCGCGCCGCTCGCATCACCGTATATCATCAGCCAGTCGCCGCCCCCGAAACAGAGGCACCCGAGCATTCCGCACACAAGCGCCGCGATCGTTTTCTTGCTTGTCATAAATTTTATGCACCTCGTTTCTGTTCCGCACAGGCATTTTGAAATTCGGGGCGGCCTGCCGTATCCGCGGCTGCTGCACCCGTTTATTTTTCGGTCTCATATTAATCACAGTGACCCCTGCAAGAGATCTATAAGCCCGATAACGCCTATCATCGACAGCCCGAGACTCGGCATTACGATACCGGGCAGGTCCTGAAAACGTTTCGGATCTATTTTTCTGAGAGCGACTCCGATGATGAGGAAAACTATGCTGTTGAGCAGTACGCACCATACCGGAACATCAAGAGTGCCGTTCAGTATCGCTATCACGGAGCATACGCACGGGATCATCAGAATTGCGTACGCGAGAAAGAATGTCACCATGACCTGCCTGTATATTTTTTCGAGCGTGTAGTCCGCGGCTTCAAATGTGCTTTTTTCGGTTATGCCCTTGTAGATCAGCGCTTGTAAGCAGACAAGCGTGTGTACAAAGAATCCTCCGATGCTTCCCGCAACGCCGCATATACCGGTTATGTACGCAAGCACGGGCGATCTGTCGTACATACGATATGCAAGCGAGAGTATCCCGAGCGCAACACAGCAGTCACCGATATATGCGCACAATATCGAAGCTCCGAAGCGCCAATCGCTCATTTTTGACCAGTTTGAGTCAATGTTTTTCGATGTTCCGAGCTTTTGGTTTCCCGGACCTTTAAGGTCAAACAGTATATCGCCTACAGCGCACAGAACGCCGCCGAAAATGCCCAGTACCGAAAAGATCACCAATGTGTTCATAGTTTCACAGCCTCTCGATCACGGTGTTCTTTACAAAACTTGACACCGGTCGTGTTTTGTTTCTCGTTAGCAAGCGCTAACCCTTTATATATAATATCACTTTTGTGCCCGAATGTCAATACGGAGAACCTGATCCCGCAAAAAAATTTTGATGATATCGTGCGCTATAATAATATACGGCTCTTATCAATACCGATTCCGACTGGATTTTCGGGTCGGATTTTTTCTTTCCCGATATTGACTTTGAGGCGGAAATATGATAATATATATGAATGTTAGCTGATGCTAATATCATCACAAAAGGATAACAAATATATTTTTACAGGTATTTACTATGATAAAAAAGAGACTGATAAAGGAAATGGGCGACAGCAAGCGGTATATATTCGGGAATGTCGCCGCTCAGTGGGTCGCGCTCACATCAAACATCGTGATGATATTCGGTATCGCGAACCTGCTCGAAAAGATGATAACGCGATCTGCGGACACTGCGGACTATATTTTCGCAGTCGTCGCGGCGGTCTGTTCACTTGTTATAAGATTTGTATGCTCGCACTTGCAGGAAAGGTGCAGCTATCTTTCGAGCAGATCGGTAAAGAAGAAGCTCCGCGAGCTTATCTTCCGCAAGCTACTGAGGCTCGGTACAAGCTACCGTGAGAGCGTTCCCACAAGTGAGATAGTTCAGCTTTCCGTTGAGGGCGTCGATCAGCTCGAAACGTACTACGGGCAGTTCCTCCCGCAGTTCTTCTACGCGTTTCTCGCGCCGCTGACGTTGTTCGGTGTGCTGTGCTTTGTGAGCGTGCAGTCGGCGGTCGTGCTGCTGATATGCGTTCCGCTGATACCGGGCGCGATAATGGGCGTGCAAAAAATTGCAAAGAAGCTGCTCGGGAAATACTGGGGTCAGTACGCCGAGCTCGGCGACACATTTCTTGAGAATTTGCAGGGTCTCACCACGCTGAAAATATATCGGGCGGACGAATATACAGCACAGAAAATGCGGCGGGAAAGCGAGCATTTCCGCCGTATCACGATGAAGGTGCTGACGATGCAGCTAAACTCCGTAACGATAATGGACTTGATAGCATACGGCGGCGCGGCACTCGGGGTCGTGCTTGCCGCGAGCGCTTTCGGCAGCGGTGACATCGGCTTTATGGGCTGCTTTGCAATAATAATGCTGTCTGCGGATTTCTTTATCCCGATGCGAAAGCTCGGCAGCTTCTTTCATGTCGCAATGAACGGAATGGCGGCAAGCGACAGGCTTTTCCGCGTTCTCGATCTCCCGGAGCCGGAGCGGAAGACCGGCCTTATTGACCGCGAAAGCTGCTGTATAAAGATATCCGGTCTGCGCTTTTCTTACGGCGAGCGTGAGGTGCTGCACAGGATCGATATGGACATTCCGATGAACGGTCTGACCGCGATATGCGGAGAATCGGGATGCGGTAAATCGACGGTAGCGGCGATACTCATGGGACGAAACAAGGGGTATTCGGGAAGTGTTACGATAGGCGGCACGGAGCTGTCGGAGATAAGCGAAGAAAGCCTTATGACCGGTATCACCTACATCTCGCACAACAGTTATTTGTTCAAGGGAACGGTGCGGGAGAATTTGCAGATCGGTAATTTCGAGGCGGGCGATAGTGATATGTGGGCGGCGCTCGAACAGGCGAAGCTTGCCGAATATCTGCGTTCGGAACAGGGGCTCGACACGCTTCTGACCGAGAACGCGGGCAGCCTTTCCGGCGGTCAGCGGCAGCGTCTCGCCCTTGCGAGAGCGCTCCTTCACGACACACCGATATACATTTTCGATGAAGCGACAAGCTCAGTAGATGCCGACAGCGAAGCCGAGATAATGCAGACGATATACGAGCTTGCGAAAACAAAAACAGTGATTATGATCTCGCACAGGCTTGCGAACTGCGCAAACGCGGACAGGATATACACGCTCGAAAACGGCAGTTCCGCGGGCTTTGGGACGCATAGCGAGCTGCTTTCGGAGGGTGGAGCCTACGCGAAAATGTGGCATACGCAGCAGGCTCTTGAAAATGTCGGAAGGGGTGAAGCGGTATGAAAAAACGCGGAAGCATAAGCATAATGATGCGAATGATAAAGCTCGTGAAGCCGCTTGCCGGGTTTATGTGCCTTGCGGTATTCCTCGGGGTATGCGGATTTCTGTGCGCCGAGTTCATAGCGATAATGGGCGGTTACGCGATGCTCGATATTCTCGGCTTTGATTCGGCGTTCGCGCTCGGGACTGTGTTCACGGCGGTGATACTGCTCGCCGTTTTTCGCGCGGCATTCCGCTGCACCGAACAATATCTTAATCACTATATCGCGTTCACGCTCCTTGCGCTGATACGCGACCGTGTTTTCAAGGCTCTTCGCAGGCTGTGTCCCGCGAAGCTCGAAGGGCGGGATAAGGGTGACCTGATCTCGGTCATAACCTCGGATATAGAGCTGCTCGAAGTGTTTTACGCGCACACGGTCTCGCCGGTTTGTATCGCGGTGATAATGTCGGTGATAATGGCGGTTTTCATCGGCTTGCAGAATGTTGTTCTCGGACTTGTTGCGGCAGCCGCGTATATCTGTGTAGGCGTTATCGTCCCGGTCGTGATATTTAAAATAAGCGGGACTACGGCGGACGAATTTCGCGCGGGCTCCGGTCAGCTCTCCGCGTTCGTGCTTGAAAATCTGCGCGGGCTTGACGAAACTATACAGTTTGGTGCGGGGGAAAAGCGGATAGATGAATTAAAAACACGGGCGGACGATCTTGCCGTAAAGCAGGAGAAGATGAGCAAGAATACGGGGCTGAACGCCGCGATAACCAACAGCGTTATCCTTATATTTGACCTTGTGATGCTGTTTGCGGCGCTTACTATGTACAATGCCGGAATTATAGATTTCGGTCAGGTCGTGATCAGTATTATCGCTATGATGTCAAGCTTCGGTCCCGTGGTGGCACTTGCAAATCTCGGCAGCGTGCTGCAGAATACACTTGCGGCGGGAAACCGCGTGCTTGATATTCTTGACGAAACGCCCGTTACCGATGAGATAACCGACGGTAAAGATGTCACCTTTGAAGGTGCGGAGGCGAAAAATGTAACATTCGCTTACGGCGATGAAACGATACTCGATAACTTCACTCTCGGCATAGAAAAAGGAAAGATAACGGGAATAGTGGGGAAGTCCGGCAGCGGAAAATCAACGTTTTTAAAGCTTCTGATGCGCTTTTGGGAAACGAACGGGGGAGAGATCGAAATTTCCGGTACGAACATCAACGGCATAAATACAAGCTCCCTGCGCGGCTGCGAAAGTTTCGTGACGCAGTACACCCAACTTTTCCACGAGACGATAGAATACAATGTGAAAATCGCGAAGCTCGACGCTACTCACGATGAGGTCGTTGAAGCCTGCAAAAAAGCGTCCGTTCACGACTTTATCATAACGCTCCCGGACGGCTACGACACGCAGGTTGGCGAGCTCGGTGATACACTTTCCGGAGGCGAAAGACAGCGCATAGGGCTTGCACGGGCGTTCCTGCACGACGCGCCGCTGATGCTGCTCGACGAGCCGACAAGCAATCTCGACAGTCTCAACGAAGCTGTGATATTAAGGTCGCTGGTTGACAAGGACAGCGACAAGACCGTGGTTCTCGTAAGCCACAGACCGTCAACTATGCGTATCTGCGACACCTGCCGCAGCGTGGAAAACGGGAGAATGAGCTGAAGGAAACGGAGAAATTATGAAGATCGGTAAAATTATATTTATTGTTATCGGCTGCATTTGCCTCGCGCTCGGAAGTATCGGGATAGTTCTTCCGATATTGCCGACGGTGCCGTTTTATCTTGTGACGGCGTTCTGCTTTGCGAATAGCTCCGAGCGGCTGCACACCTGGTTCATCAACACGGGAGTGTATAAAAAGCATTTGCAAAGCTATGTTGAAAAGCGCGGTATGCTACTTAAAACAAAGATCGGCATAATAACCGCAGTTACATTGCTGATGGGATTCGGCATATTTATGATGGCGCGAAAGGGAATATGGATACCGTGTATAATTCTCGCTGTCGTGTGGGTCTGCCACATTGTTTACTTTGTTTTCGGTGTCGGGACCATAAAGGAGAAGTGATACGTTGGACGGTTTTATGACACTTAATTTTATTCGTTATTTGCAGTTGTCGAAATGGAGGAACGCTTATGAAAATACTTGTTTACGGCTGCGGAGTTATCGGTTCGTATCTCACGCACGTTCTGTGCAGAGCGGGCAATGACGTTACTGTCTGCGCGCGGGGAAGAACGCGAAGAATACTCGAAAAATACGGGCTTCGCATCAAGCATAAATTGCAGAAAAAGAAGACTATCGACCGCCCGAGGATCATCGGGGAAGCGGACGGGAATGAGCACTACGACGTCGTATTTTCGATAATGCAGGGGCAGCAGCAGACCGCGCTCCTGCCAACTCTCGCAAAGGTCAACGCGCCGCTTTTCGTGCTTGTGGGGAATAACCTTTGCGCGGCAGAAACAGAGCGTGAGTTTCATAAGCTCGCGGGCGATGACAAGACGCTCCTGTTCGGCTTTCAGGCTACCGGCGGTGTCCGCGAGGGCAACCATACGATATGTGTCAGAATGGGTGCGAGCAGACTTGTCGTCGGAGGACTGCACAGCGAGCCGTCGGCGCGGGATAAAGCCGTTCTTCGCAGCGCTTTGTCCGGTGCGGGATACGGGCTTGCTTTTACAGACGATATGGAGGGCTGGCTTTACTGCCACGCCGCGTTCATTCTTCCGATAGTCTATCTGAGCTACAAATGCGGCTGCAACCTGAAGACTGCTGCAAAGCGGGAGGTGTACGATGTTACCGCTGCGGCAAGGGAGGCCTACGGGCTGATAAAGCGCGCCGGGATAAAGATACGCCCCGTCGGCGACGAAACGTTCTTCGACAGCAAAGCTAAAACGGCTGTGACAAATTTAGCGCTGCGTGCAATGGCCAAAACCTTTGTCGGTGAGCTTGCGGCGACCGATCATTGCAGGAACGCGGTCACTGAAATGGAGTATATCGACCGTGAATTTGGCAGACTGCGTGAGGCTGCGCCGGATCTCAGAATGCCGGTGTGGGACAGAATGAGGGCGGCAGTTCCGGATTGGGACGAGATCCACAGAATTTATGACAAGTAAGAGACCGAGCGCGTCGATCGTGTGCGGTATGCCCGTGTATCTCTGTTACGGCAATAGGTTTTTAGGGGAGCCCAAAAGAAAAAGCTTGACTTATCACGACGAAAGTGATATAATGTGTTGAGTTAGCGTATGCTTACTTCACGCTGCGGCTGAACTCTGACAGAAAAGAGGAACGAAATGAGAGAAGGCTATAAGATCGTCAAAGCGCCCGATGCAGGCGGAAATGTGCTCTACGGGCTCACAAAGGCCGCGGTGAAAAAAGCCGGCCTGCGCAAAAGCCTTATCGGCACAAAGGAGGAGGTGCTTGCACGCGCGGCGAAAATGAACGAAAAGAACAGACATTTCGTGATGCCGACAGACAAAAAAGCGAATTATACCGACCACATCATTCGGGATAAATACCATTGTGTCGAAGTGAACATTCGTACGGAACGTATGAAAAAGGCGATACTTTTCGTGTTCGGCGGCGGTATGATACTCGGCTCCGACAACGGTGACATCGGGCTTTCGCGCAGGATCGCGAAAACAACGTCACATGACGTGTGGTTCCCGTATTACCCGATGTGCCACGAGCATGATATGCTCGAAAACGTTGAGATGATCTTTGAGTGCTACAGGAAAATGCTGGCGTTCTATAAACCGGAGAACATTGTTTTTCTGGGATTTTCCTCGGGCGGCGCGCTGATACTCGACGTTTTGACCTACATAAACGAGCTGAATGACGGCGGTGAAAATATCCCTATGCCGGGGCTTCTCATTCCCGTTTCGCCCGGGAGCGTGCCTGTCACCGAAAAAGAAAAAGAGCGTCTGCACAAGCTCGACCGCGTGGATATTATGATACCGGCCTCATATATGGAGCTCGCCTCGGACATTATGAAATGCGGGCATGACGTCCCGGAAAAATATCTTGCGACCGCTCACGGGGATTTCCGCAACGCGCCCATGACGCATTTTTACTACGGCAGCGCGGAGACGCTATACGCATTCGCACCGAGCTACGCCGAAAGCTTCCGGAAAGCCGGAGCGAAATGCGTGATACACGTCGGGAAGGGCATGCACCATTGTTACGCTCTGCAATACTTTATCCCCGGGTGCAAAAAGGCGTTCAACGAGATAATGGGACTCATAATAACACACGAAAGCGGGCATTAAAATGACGACCTACAACGACATCGGAATTAAAAACGAGCTTGATTGGAAGCGCATACGAAAGCTGATGATATTGGGCTTGCTCGGCGCGGTGATGACATTTATCGGGGATTTCATCCTCGGTTTCCGCACGGGCGATGAGAGCCTGACGGGGCTTGAACAAAAGCTGTCGTCGTACCTTTCAATGAGCGATACCGAGATATTTATTTCCGCATTCCTCGGATTTATCGGCATACCGCTCGAAGGGCTGTGCTATTTCGGGATCTACAGACTTATCGCGCCCTACTCGATGAAATGGGCTCATATTTACCGTTCGGGAGTACTCGGTTATCTGATCTTTGCGGCGTGCGGAGTTCACGTTCCTTGTCTCGCCTGTGTTTATTTTTATAAATACTCAGCTGCGGTAAGCCCGGCGACCGCGTTTGACGATACGATAAGATTCGGTATGTATTTCCTGCTCCCGGGAATGATCGCGTTTCTTATATTTTTCATCGTCCAGTCTGCCGCGCATATCTGCGCTTTCGCAAAGGGGCTTACACCGTACCCGAAATGGTGCTGGATATTCTGTATGCCCGTGGGAATGGCGGCGGCGATGCTGCTGAAATTCGCGGGGAACAATGCGCTTGCGAGCGCTATCACCGCCGCATGGATAAGCATCGGTAATCTGTGGATGTTCGGCGGATCGCTGATAATGATGAATAAAGCCGAAAAGGAGGTCGGGTAGATGCCGGGATCCGAATTTTTCGACAGAAAAGCACAAAAATATGCGTAAAATCGGGTTGTTGAATTTGCACAATTCGGTTGCACGGTGCTAACTTCGATGTGATCATAACTCACAATTTGAAAAATATGCTATTGACAACGACGCTGATTTGTGATATATTATCTTCGTTGAATTAGCAGACTCTAACCGGTCGGCGCACATATAGGTTGTCCGACGCTAACCAAATTCCCGGTACGTTTATTACCGTTGCTCGGGAATGACGCAGAGTTATCATACGCTAATTACCCGGAACATCAAAGGAGAACAAACGAAACGAATATGTATAATACAAGGTTAGCTTCCGCTAAGCGGTTTTCGGCTGTATTGGCGGTCATTGTGGCATTTGTGGCTTTGTCGGGGCTCCTGTGCTTCAAAGCGGGAGCCGAGGATATTACCTACATACCGACGTGGGAAGAATACAAGACCGCGAACAATATCACAAACAGAACGTGGAATATCGTAGCGGACGCGATAGATGACTGCATAGACGCGTCGATAAAGCTGTACAAGGCGGGCGACAAGGACGCCGCATACACCCCCGCGCTGAACATCTACAATTTCTACTACGAGACCTCCGGCTTTGAACGTTATGTGAACGGCTACTCCGGCTCGGAGGTAAGCAAGGCGGAGCTGCAGTTCAAGACTGCGAGAAAGGCCGTCAAAAAGGATCTCGGCGTTGAGACGGTAGTCGAGGAGTTCGTAAAGCTCAGCGAGATACTGCACATACAGGCAAATCACCTTGACGGGCTCGGAGATACGGGAGAAAGCGCGTTCAATGCCGACGGCACCCGCAAGACCGCAAGCACATCGGTCACCGTCGCTCCCTCCGCGGACGTTTCCGATAATACGGAAAACACCGGGGATACCGCCGCTGCCTCGCAGCAGTCTTCCGTGGTGAGCGGAGCCGCTACGTTCGGCGCTTGCTTTCTCATCATAATCCGTGAGGGCCTTGAAGCGATACTTGTCGTGGGCGCGATAATCGCCTACCTCGTAAAGAGCGGCAACAAAAACAAGCTCAGGCACGTTTACGCGGGCTGTATCGCCGCGATCGCCGCAAGCTTTCTCTGCGCGTGGCTGTTAAGTCTGTGGAAACTCGCAAATACAGCAAACCAAGAAATCATCGAGGGCGTCACCGCTCTCATCGCGGTCGTTGTCCTGTTCTATGTCAGCAACTGGATGGTCTCCAAGGCGCAGGCGGACAACTGGAACAAATACATCGGCGATCAGGTGAAGACCTCGACCGAGACCGGCAGCGTCTTCACGCTCGCGTTCACGGCTTTCCTCGCAGTGTTCCGTGAGGGCGCGGAGGTGATACTGTTCTATCAGCAGTACCTCACCGACCCTTCGGAGACGGGATTTGTCTGGGGCGGCTTCGGAGCCGGCTGCGTAGTGCTCGTGGTCGTATTCATCGCTATCCGCTTCTTCAGCGTGAAGCTCCCGATACGTCCGTTCTTCTTGGGCACGAGCATACTGATGTTCATAATGTCGATATCGGTCCTCGGAGCGGGCATCAAGGAGCTTATCGAGGGCGATGTGATAGATATGACCTCTCCCGAATGGCTGCAGGCGATAATACCGTACAATGAAGTACTGCAGGTGCTCGGTATCTACCCCGTGCTTGAAACGCTGATACCGCAGCTCATACTTACTCTGATAACGTTCCTTATTTTCGCGATGTCGAGTCGGGAGAGAAACAACCGTAAGGAAGCGGGCGTCATCTCCATAGTTTTCGGCGGACTCGGCATTCACAAGTTCTATCTCGGCAAGTACGGCAAGGGTATCCTTTACGCGGTATTCTGCTGGACATTCATTCCGTTCTTCCTCGGTATCGCGGACGGCATACATTATCTCACCGAGACCGATGAGCAGTTCGCCGCGGAGCTTGCCCCCAAGCCGAAAAAGCCAAAACGGAAACGGGTAAAGCAAAGCTCCGAGCCTGCCGAGCCTGTAAAGAACTAAGTTTTCTATAGCAGCATCACTGCTTTCGGAAATAAGCGGTATGACCGCAAAACAATAATATTTTGGAGGTTTTTATGAAAAACACAAGAAAAGCTGCTCTCGCAGCAGTGATCTCCGTTGCTGCTCTTGCTCTCGCAGGCTGCGGCAACAACAATCAGCCGGCTGCAACAACAGCGGCGCAGAACAACACAACAACTGCCGCGCAGGCGGAGACGACAACAGAAGCTGCCACGACCACCGAGGCTGCCACAACCACCGCAAAGGCTGCGGAGGCCGAGGTAAAGACCGATCCCGCCGCGGATGCGGGCGATGACGCAGGATTTAACGAGTATCCGATCTTCGAGGATGAAGAAGTCGGCTTCCTCAATGTATCGGCTGTTTACTTCCAGCCCGTACCGATGTCCGGCGGAAACGGCAACACAGAGGACTTCAACATTCACCTTGAAGCCGATATCGCCGCTCTCGAGAACAAGTTGGGCTTCGGCGTCGGCGACTGGGTACCGTACCTCACGGTGGATTACGAGGTAACGGGCTCCGACGGAAGCACGGCCGCTTCCGGTACATTTATGGAAATGAGCGCTTCGGACGGTCCGCACTACGGTGCTAACGTAAAGCTCCCGAATGCAGACACCTACAAGCTCAAGTTCACTATACACAGCCCCGAGGAGAACGGTTATCTGCTCCACACCGACGCGGAGACAGGCCCCGGCGGCTCGTTTGATGACTACTTCGGAAATGGCAACCTTATCGTCGAGTATGACGGCTGGGAGTACATTCCGCAGGAGTGGTAATTCTTTTCTTCATTACGGACGCGCTGTGCGGTGAAATAAACGCATGGCGCTTTCGCGCGTTTTTAAGTACAGCGTTTTTTCCTTTATTCTCTCCTGCCGAATGCGGGAGAGAATAAAAAATCTTCTTCTTGGGAGGGGTCTCCTTGCTTAAATACATAATTTCGACAATTGAGCTGCTTATCACGGCGGCTGTAAATATAGCGCTTATTTTAGCGTACATAAGGCTCTCATATACGAGCAAAGCGAAGATCGCCGTATATATCGGGCTCGGAGCCGGGGCTGTCGGCGCGGGAGTCATGGGCTGCCTCAAAAACTTCACAAAGCTGGTAGATACGATGCTCTGCAACTTCTTTGTCTTCGGCATTTCGCTCGCCATGCTTGTGATATTCTTTGTTTTTGCGGCACTTCGGAAAAAGCTCCCGCGGGTCGGTGCGGCGGTATCGCTCTGCGCACTGACGGCCGTTCTTGCGGGCATATTGCTTTACGCGCTGCCCGATTTCTTCGGATATCCGGTAACTATCTGGCTCAACGAAAACTCGGTCTTCTCGACTACCGTTCTGTTCAAGAACATCGGCGCGGTGGTCGGCTTCCTGCTGATACTTCTTACCTGTGCCGCGATCGACCGGGGAGCGATAAGACTTCCGAAAACGGCGGTCTTTGTCATTATGACTCTCGCGCTTCTCTCGAACGCGGCAAGGCAGATAACGGTCATAATAAACGTGCTCATCTCAAAGCGCTGGATAAAGTCAAACTCGTTCCTGTTCGGTATCGTGAAATTCTCGACCAACCACTCCGACGTATTCATATATGTCTCAATGGGTATCGCTCTGCTTATACCGATCATTCTGCTGATCCGCAGCGCAAGCTCGAACGAGCCGTATGACAATCCCGCGCAGAAGCGCAAGATAAAGAAAAAGCGGATCCTTATACGCCGCTGGTCGGCGACCGTGGTATCGTGTCTCGCTGCGTCCGTGCTTTGTATGACTGCAGTAAAGGCGTATGTCAACAAGCCGGTGGAGCTTTCCCCTGTCGAAAAAGCTCCCGAGATCGACGGAAATATCTGCGTATCTTTTGAAACGGTTGACGACGGGCATCTTCACCGCTTCGGCTATTACACCGAGAGAGGGAAAGAGATACGCTTCATAGTCATAAAAAAGCCCAATTCATCGTCCTACGGCGTGGGGCTCGACGCCTGCGATATATGCGGCGAAACGGGCTACTACGAAAAGGACGGGCAGGTGGTCTGCAAGCTCTGCGATGTCGTAATGAACATCAACACTATCGGCTTCAAGGGCGGCTGCAACCCGATCGTCATTGATTACAGGATAGAGAACGGGCAGATACTTGTTCCGATAGCGGGACTTCTCGAGCACGAGAGCGAGTTCAAGGGAAGGATGTGACGAGCCGTGTTTTTCAGAATGATATTCGGGACGCTGATAAGGCAGTGGAAAAAGATGCTGATGATAGCGTTCACAATAGCGCTCGGCGCGTCACTCGCGACAGCGATGCTCAGCGTGATGCTCGATGTCGGCGACAAGGTCAATCAGGAATTGAAGACCTACGGCGCGAATATAACCGTAGTCCCGAAGGAGAACTCCGTGCTCAATTCCTTGTATGAGGTCGAGGACGGGGGGAGCACGGGCGCGTATCTGCGCGAAGACGAGCTCGGCAAGATCAAAACGATCTTCTGGGCATTCAACATCGTCGATTACGCGCCGTTCGTAAACACAAAGGCAAAGCTCGACGACGGAACGGAGGTCACCGCAGTAGGGACATGGTTCAATCATCACATGGAGCTTCCCACGGGCGAACAGCTTGACGCGGGCGTTACCAGTCTGCGAAGCTGGTGGGAAGTCACTGACGGAAAATGGATCGATGAGCAGAGCATTGAAAACAGAAATGTAGCAATGGTCGGCTCCGCTCTTGCCGAAAAGCTCGGAGTCAGGATGTGCGATGAGATACATCTTA
>JAFTAG010000136.1 GCA_017458655.1 Ruminiclostridium sp.
TGTGACCCCCGCTGCATTTATCGGTACTGTGGCTCTTTTATCGCTGATAGGCGGATATGATGTTCCCGTGCAGCTTATGTCGGGGGGACTGGTTCTCGGCGCGTTCTTTATGGCGACCGATCTTGCCACCACACCCGTGACTCGTGCCGGAAAGCTTATATTCGCGGCAGGCTGCGGGCTTATCACCTGCGCGATACGCTTTTTCGGAGTATATCCCGAAGGCGTTTCGTTCTCGATACTTATAATGAATATACTGACGCCGCTGATAGACCGATATGTTCGCCCGAAGCCGTTTGGCGTGAAAAAGGAGGCAGAGAGATGAACCTGCGTCCGACTATCGTTCTCACCGCAGTTACCGGTGCGGTCTCGGCGCTGCTGATAATTGCGCACAACCTCACTTATGTCGATACGACCGGTATTCTTACCGAAAAGCTCGAAAGCAAATGCACCGAGCTTATGGGAAGCGGCAAATACACGCTTGTGACCGACTGGCTCGAGGCGGGGTATGATATCGAAAAGCCCGATGATGTAAAAAAGCTGATAGTCAAAGACGACGGCAGCGCTGCATTTGAGATAATAGCCGACGGCTACAACAAAGACGGGCTCGATCTGCTCGTTTCGATGTCTGCCGACGGTAAGGTTTCCGGGATAGCGGTGATATCGCTCACGGAAACACCGGGTCTCGGCTCCAACGTCAACGACAGCGGCTTTCTTTCGCTGTTCAATGGGATATCGGAGGAAGCTGTTATAGTTAAGAAGACCCCGTCCGCCGAAAACGAGATAGAAGGGGTGACGGGCGCGACATACTCGTCAAAGGGTATTGCCGCGGCGGTAAATACCGCGATAAAGACATTTGCGGAAATGGGGGCGGGAAAATGAGCTGTATGAAGGAATTCACCAAAGGGCTCATAAAAGAGAACCCGAGCCTTGTAATGCTGCTCGGTATGTGCCCGACGCTCGCGGTGACGACTATGGCGGCGAACGGCCTCGGAATGGGGCTTGCCACCACATTCGTGCTCGTCTGCTCGAATCTTGTTATCTCGCTGCTGCGGAAGGTCATACCCGACACGGTAAGACTGCCTTGCTATATCGTTATGATCGCGGGATTTGTAACGTTCGTAAGTATTATGCTGAACGCTTTTCTGCCGGAGCTTGCGGAAGCTCTCGGGGTATTCCTGAGCCTTATCACCGTCAACTGCATAATTCTCGGCAGAGCGGAGATGTTCGCAAGCAAAAACAAGGTGCTGCCGTCGGTGCTTGACGGGCTCGGAATGGGGCTCGGGTTCACGCTTTCGCTTATCATCGTAGGTTCTCTGCGTGAGCTTCTCGGCACCGGAAGGATATTCGGCTTTGATATCGCGCCCGACTTCATTGAACCTATGACCGTGTTCATACTGCCGGCGGGCGGATTTTTCACGCTCGGCTGCGTTATCGCCATAGTCGGCGCCGTCACAAGGAAAAAGCCGAAGGATATCGGCTGTGAGAGCTGCCCGTCAAGAGCGGTATGCAAGGAGCTTGCCGGAAAGGAGAACGTATAATGGAGCTTGTGAAAGACCTTATGATAATCCTTTTTACCGGTATTCTTACCGAGAACTTCATACTTTGTAAGTTTTACGGTATCTGTCCGTTCCTCGGCGTATCGAAGACCACGGACGGCGCTGTGGGAATGGGGCTGGCTGTTACCGCGGTAATGATAGGCGCAAGTGCGGTCACATACCCGATATATCATTTTGTGCTTGTTCCGCTCGGTATAGAATATCTGAATACGATATGTTTCATACTTGTTATTGCGGCGCTTGTGCAGACGGTCGAGATGATACTGAAAAAGCACATCCCCAAGCTTTATAAGTCGCTCGGGGTGTATCTGCCGCTTATAACGACGAACTGCGCCGTGCTCGGCGTTACGATACTGAATATCGACAGGGGCTACAGCTTTATAGAAGCTCTTGTGAACGCGCTTGCGGGCGGTGTCGGCTTCCTGCTCGTAATGGTGATATTCTCGGCGGTAAGGGAACGCATAAGCCGCTGCAGCGTTCCCAAAGCGCTCGAGGGCACGCCGATAACTCTCATCGCAGCCTCGATAACGTCGCTGTCGTTCGTAGGCTTCAGCGGTATCGTTGACGGCATTTTCGGAGGGTGAGACAATGGTGGGATATGTGCTGCCCATACTGTTTTTCCTGCTTATGGGCGCTGTTATCGGTTTACTGCTCACTTTCGCATCAAAATGGTTTTATGTAAAGACCGACGAGACCGTGACAAAGCTTACCGAGGCTCTGCCGGGCGCAAATTGCGGAGGATGCGGATATTCCGGGTGTGCCGGATATGCCGAAGCGGTGGCCGCCGGGGAGGCTCCGCCGAACCTCTGCAAACCGGGAGGAACCGATACTGCGGCAAAGATAGGCGAAGTGCTCGGGATATCGGTCATGGCGGGCGAAAAAGAAGTCGCGTTCGTGCGCTGCAACGGCAACTGCGGCGTTACAAAGGACAAATTCACATATATAGGTACCGAAAGCTGCGCGGCGGTAGAGCGTTTCTACAACGGCAGGGGAGAGTGCAGGGCACGCTGTCACGGGCTCGGCGACTGCGCTTCCGTATGTGACTATAACGCAATATCCGTACATAACGGTATCGCTGTGGTCGATGCGGCAAAATGCACGGGCTGCGGGAAATGCGCCGCCGTATGTCCGAACAAGCTGATAGTGCTCGTTAAAGCGTCTCAGCGGTATATGGTCAGATGCAGCTCACCGGACAACGGAAAGCAGACGAGGCTTATCTGCAAAAACGGCTGTATATCCTGCGGACTGTGTGCGAAGAAATGCCCGGCCGGCGCTATAACGCTCGACGACAACCACGCAGGGATAGATATGGCGAAATGCACGGGCTGCGGGGTCTGCGCCGATGTCTGTCCGGTAAAGTGCATAGCAGAGCTGCCGGTCTGCACGACAGAGTCGGACGAAATTCCGAAGGGTGAAACTGAAAGGGAATCGTAAGTTGAACAAGATCAGAACATTTTGGACTAAAGTATTCAGAAACTTCAAGGCTGTAATTACAGCGCAGTATGAAAAAGAAGCGCGTGACGAGGATCCGAGGACATACGAGCAGCTGATAACGCATCTGTACCTGAAAAATGCGCACCGCGGGCTGTTGATGTGTGTGTGTGTGCTGATAATGGGTATCGTCGAAATGACAGCGCTGCCGAAGGACGTTTTCGGTATTGCCGGTGTGGTATTATTGATACTGTCGGCGGCCGTGTTTATGTGGCTTTTCGGAAAGGCGTCATTTTCCCGGGAAACGAATGTCTCGCTGCTGCGGACGCTGCTTTACGGCTATTGGGGCATTCTGACCGCGGCGGTCGCGGTCATCGGCGTCAGTCGGACGCTTGGCGGCGAATTTCCCTGCTGCGCGCTCGGATTTACCGTCCTGATGCTGCTGTTTCCGATAATGAACATCTTTGAGAGCCTGACCTTTACCGCGGTGATCTTCTTTTCAGCGGCGGTATATGGCCTTTACACAAAGCAGGGCGTCACATATTATCTGCTCGCGCTGTTCATTTCGGCGGCTTATATATGGCTCTCGGCTATAGTTCGCTGCTGCAGCGCGAATATATGGCTCGGAGAGCGCAGACTCGATATGACCGAGGAGCGCTGCCGTCTTATTTCGCAGGAGGACTCGCTGACGGGACTGCTCAATAAAACGGGTCTTTCGGCAAAATTTGCGGAAATAGCAGAGCATTACGGAAATGACAAGACCATATCGGTCATTTTGATAGATATAGACAACTTCCGCGCTTTCAATCATATGTACGGCTACGATAAGAGCGATGAATGTCTTTATCGTGTCTGCAAGTGCATCAAGATAGTTGCCAAGCCCTATACCGACCTTATTTCGCGGTTCGGCGGAGATGATTTTGTTCTTGTCTTTGAAAATATGAACGAATTGGATGTCGTGAAGCTCGCCGAACAGCTCCGTCAAAGTGTGGAAACGATGGCGCAGACATTCGGAGACGGCATAGTGACTGTTTCAGTAGGTGTTTCCGGTACTGCGAAGCTTGCGGGAAAGCAGACATATTCCGACCTGCTCAACGAAGCGGACAATATGCTGATGATCGCCAAAAACGGCGGCAAAAACTGCATAGGCTTCAAGGGCAAGGCGTTTCTGCATGAGAGCAGACGGCCGGTAGTATGAGAGATCTCCTATTTCATATAAAACCACTATATTTTGTGGGTAATGCACATATATAGTCCTTTATTATGAAATTTTTGCAATATTTTTGTTATTTTTAGTAAAAAATACGCTTGTTTTTTTGGTGATTTTTCGATATAATATTTTTAGGAAAAAATTTTCTCCGTGAACCGAAAAACGGAAGTTTAAAGAAAGTGGGAATGTCATTATGTACAGTGATCTTATCGACTCAATAGGCTTTGTGGGCAAATTCGACAGCGAGTTAGCAGAGGCTATGTCGGACGAGCTCAAACGCCAGAAGCGCAATCTCGAGCTCATCGCAAGTGAAAACATCGTTTCTCCCGCGGTAATGGCCGCAATGGGCAGCGTGCTCACCAACAAGTACGCCGAGGGTTATCCCGGAAAACGCTACTACGGCGGCTGCGAATACGTCGATGTTGTTGAGACTATCGCTATCGAGCGCGCAAAGAAGCTTTTCGGCGCAAATTTCGCAAATGTTCAGCCTCATTCCGGCGCTCAGGCCAATACGGCAGTGTATTTCGCGCTCCTGCAGCCCGGTGATACCGTTCTCGGTATGAGCCTTGCACACGGCGGTCATCTTACACACGGTTCTCCCGTGAATATTTCCGGCAAATACTACAATTTCATTCCCTACGGCCTCAGCGACGAGACCGGAATGATAGATTACGACGAAGTCGAGAAGCTCGCCAAGGAGAATAACCCCAAGCTTATAGTTGCGGGCGCGAGCGCATATCCCAGAAAGATAGATTTTGAGAGACTTTCCGCTATAGCAAAGAGTGTTGGGGCTTACCTTATGGTTGATATGGCGCATATCGCGGGACTTGTTGCCGCAGGTGAGCATCAGTCTCCGGTCCCGTATGCCGATATCGTAACAACTACCACTCATAAGACGCTTCGCGGCCCGAGAGGCGGTATGATCCTCACAAATGACGAGGAGCTTTCCAAGAAGATAAACAAGGCGATATTCCCCGGAACACAGGGCGGCCCGCTCATGCACGTCATCGCCGCAAAGGCGGTATGCTTCGGTGAAGCTCTGAAGCCCGAGTTCAAGGAATACGGCAGACAGATCGTAAAGAACGCGAAGGTGCTCGCCGATACGCTGCTCGAAAAGGGCTTTGACCTTGTGTCGGGCGGTACCGACAACCACCTCATGCTCGTTGACCTGAGACCGTTCAGCATCACGGGCAAGGAGCTCGAAACAAAGCTCGATGAAGTATATATCACAGTAAATAAGAACGCTATCCCGAATGACCCGCAGAAGCCCGCGTTCACCAGCGGCGTTCGTATCGGAACTCCCGCAGTAACCACAAGAGGCCTCAAAGAAGAAGATATGAAGGTCATAGGTGAGTGCATCTACCTCACCGCGAAGGACTTTGACAATTCAAAGGAAAAGATCAGAGGTATGGTAACGGATATCTGCAAAAAGTATCCTCTTTACGAATAATACAGGCTGTTCAGTGATTTCGGAAGGAGAATGAGATATGACTACAAAAGCAAGTCAGATAGTTCTGAATACTCAGGATTCGGTAGCGCCTATCGGTATCATCGCAATGGATGGTGCCAAGGAGCTCGGCAGCAAGATCAACAATTACCTTGTTCAGTGGGCTCAGGACAGCGGTATAAACATTGATACTTACCTTGTTGAGACCTCTTGCCCGCGTTTTTCTTCGGGTGACGGAAAAGGTCTCATAAAACAGTCTATCCGCGGCGACGATATCTATATCCTTGTAGATACCGGAAATTACAGCTGCAAATATCAGCTTTTCGGCAAAGAGAACTCAATGTCGCCCGACGACCATTATCAGGATCTTAAGAGAATAATACAGGCAATGAGCGGTAAGGCTCACCGTATCAACGTCATAATGCCGCTTCTGTACGGCGGCAGACAGCATAGAAGAAATTACCGCGAATCGCTTGACTGCGCGGTTGCGCTCCAGGAGCTCGCCGCTATGTCGGTTGAGAACATCATCTGCTTTGACGCGCACGATTCCCGTGTCTGCAACGCTATACCGCTTACCGGATTCGATAACGTTATGCCGACATATCAGGTGCTCAAAACTCTGTTCAGATCGATAGACGACCTGAACATCACCCCCGATACCTTCTCCGTTGTAAGCCCCGACGAGGGCGCTATGCACCGCAATATGTACTATGCGTCCGTGCTCGGCGTACCGCTCGGTATGTTCTACAAGCGCCGCGACTACTCGCAGGTGGTGAACGGCAGAAACCCGATCGTTGCACACGAATACCTCGGTAATGCTGTTGACGGGAAGGACATCTTCATCGCGGACGATATCATCTCTTCCGGCGAATCCATGCTCGATGTGGCAAGCGAGCTCAAAAAGCGCAACGCGAGACGCATCATCGGCTACGCTACATACCCGATATTCACCAACGGCGTTGAGAAGTTCGATCAGGCTGTAAAGGCCGGCATAATCGACCACGTTCTCGGCACCAACCTCACATACCGCTCGCCGGAGCTGCTTGAAAAGCCGTGGTTCCACGAGGTCGATGTATCGAAATACATAGCGTATTTCATTACCGCGCTCAATCATGATGTTTCTATCAGCAAGATAATCGACCCTCACAGCAAGATAAAAAATCTGCTCAGACAGTACGGTGTCAAAGGCGGAGACAATATTTAATTAATAATTGTGGTGCGGCTTCGCCGCGATTTTGAATCGTGACGAGATCCGAGAGCCTTGTATATAGATTTATGGCGAGGTTTCTTGGGAATTATAAAATATAATTGATAATTTTAAAACGTACAGTATTCTGTTGATACGGATAGTTTTTAAGCAATAATAAAAGATTTGCCGCACATATATCTTTGTGCGGCATTGTTTTAGGAGAAATGTATGCCATTAGCTGACAGCATCCGACCGAAAACTCTCGATGAAGTGGTAGGTCAGAAGCATATTTTAGGGCAGGGAAAGCCCCTGCGCAACATAATTGAGAGCGGTAAGATACCGAATATGATATTCTACGGCTCTTCGGGTATCGGAAAGACCACCGTTGCCAACATTATAGCGGAATCAACCGATATGACGCTGTATAAGCTGAACGGCACGTCCTGCTCGACCGCGGACATCAAGGAGATAATAGCTTCTCGAGGGACTTTCGGCTACGACCGCGGGAAGGGGATATTGCTGTACCTCGACGAGATACAGTACCTCAACAAGAAGCAGCAGCAGAGCCTGCTCGAATACATCGAGAACGGTGATATCACTCTTATAGCATCGACTACCGAAAACCCGTATTTCTACGTTTACAACGCTATCCTGTCGCGCTCGACGGTTTTTGAGTTCAAGCCCGTCGATAAAGACGATATTCTTCCCGCGCTTAAACGGGCGTTTCGTATAGCTTGTGAGGAGAATGAGCTCGAATACACCTTCGATGACGACGCGTTCGAATATATCGCGCTCGGCTGCGGGGGAGACGTCCGCAAGGGCGTAAATACCATTGAGCTGTGTCTGCTTGCTGCGAACAACAGTCATATCGACCTTGACCTCGCGAAACAGCTCACGCAGAAAAGCGCGATGAAGTATGACCGCGGCGGCGATCAGCACTATGACATTCTTTCGGCGTTCCAGAAGTCAATACGCGGGTCGGACGAGAATGCCGCCCTGCATTACCTCGCAAGGCTTATCGTCGCGGACGATATGGCGTCGATATGCCGCAGACTGCTCGTTATCGCCTGTGAAGACGTAGGCCTCGCATACCCGCAGGCGATACCTATAGTTAAAGCCTGCGTTGACAGCGCGTTGCAGCTCGGATTTCCCGAGGCGAGGATACCGCTTGCGGACGCGGTCGTTCTGCTTGCAACCGCCCCGAAGTCCAACAGCGCGTATATGGCGATTAATATGGCGATACAGGACGTTGAGCGCGGCAATACCGGAGATTTCCCGCGGCATCTGCAAAACGTCCACTGCGACGGGGAAGGGGCAGCGGTAAAGGGTCAGAACTACCTCTACCCCCACGATTACCCGAACCACTACGTCGAGCAGCAGTACCTTCCCGACGAAATAAAAGACCGCGTGTATTATACATTCGGCGACAACAAGCTTGAACAGGCGGCTCTCGAATACAGAAAAAAGATCAGGGGAGCTGACAAAAATCGGTCCTGATTATTTTATCGGAGCTGTCGGTAGAATATTTCCAGCTTTCGAGCCTTCCCGATGTGATGAAGTATTCCACATCGGAGGGCTTTTCTTTTTTGTCATTTGTGAAGGTATCTACGATGATAAGCTTTATCTTCATTTTCTCGGGGATTATTGCTTTTATGTAAACACTTACCTTGCTGCCTACCGGGATATCGGGCTTTAGTTCCGCCAGACCGGCAAGATTTGGTCGCAGCTCCACAAATATCCCGTAGCTCTCGATAGAACGCACCACGCCCGTTACCGTCTCACCAATGCCGAAACGGTCGGCGTTCTGCTGCCATGTTCCGAGCAGCTCCTTGTGAGAGAGAGTAATTTTGCCGTTGTCAATGGTTTTCACGACTGCTTTTATATTCTGTCCCACAGTAAACCTATCGGACGGGTGGGATATCCTTGATACGGAGATAAGGTCGATTGGTATCAGCGACGGTATGCCGCAGCCTATATCCACGAATGCGCCGAACTGCTCCATGTGTGTGACTTTGGCGTCAATAATGTCGCCGCACCGCAGTCCCGATATGTAGTTGCGGATGCACTCCTCCTGTGCGAGCCTGCGGGAGAGCATTGCCGTGTCGCCGTCTATCCCCGTTATCCTGAAAGCGACGGGCTTGTTTACCCGCGAGATGAGCGCGATATCACGGGTCGAGCCGTCATCTATCCCCACAGCGCCCTCACTTCGCGGTATCCTTCCTTTCATAAATCCGAGATCCACCATAAGGTCGTGCTCACCCGTACACAGGTAGCATACAGCCTCGGCAATAGTGCCGCTTCTCATATATTCCTCCGCTTCGGCAATGTCCGCGGGACGTTTGTCAAGCTCTCCTTCCGGGAAATACCTGTTCATAGCTTTACCCGTTCCTTTCCTTTTAAATGATCTTCCTGTCAATACTATGAGGAATGGCGGGGAGTTATGACTTTGAGCCGCAATAAAAAAGCCCCCGGATTCGGGAGCTTTTAATATCTCAGTTTACAAAATACTTTGCGTATTTTTTCAGGTCGAGAATGGTCTGCCGGAAATTCTCGGTATAAAGCAATATCTTATCCGCCCTCTTTTTATATTTATCGACACCTGTTTGCTTCAGATACAAAAGCTCTTCGTCAAGAAGATACGACATAAGCAGTATTTCATGAGCGTTTTTGAATCTGAGACCGTTCCTGCCGAAATTACGGGTAGCGGCGATAGTGTACAGCTCGTGTACCGGGTATTTTTCGCCGTACAGATCTCTGAGGATATACAAAAGGCCTTCCGCTTTCCGGTATTTTCTGTTATAAACAAGCTTATACGCTTTGGCCATACATTTTTCATACGGGTATTTTCCGTACCAATCGATTTCTTTTTCCATTGTGTCCTCCCAAAACAAAAAGTGCGCAGCAACGAGGCTGCGCACCTTGCAAAATGCAGCTTCATTGCTGCGACACAA
>JAFTAG010000137.1 GCA_017458655.1 Ruminiclostridium sp.
AGCATTGCTGTATATAGTGATGAAACCTGTACAAATGTGTTAAGAAGATATATCGCTATTGACACACTCAAAGAATAAGGTCAAATAAAGTAGCGCTCTTGTTAATCGAGAGCGCTATCGTTTTGATTTCAAGGCTTGAAGCATAATAAAATCCCTTGTTTTTAGTGACTATTCGTTTAACACAAGGAAGCTACCATCATATCCCCGACTTACGTCTGTTACACTCCTTGCAAAGCATATCCTGAGTGAAAAGACCGTTGATCGCTTCGTGAAGTACGGCGTTAATGTGTTCGGTATCGACTGCAAACTTGACAGATCCGATATTGCAAACAAGGCGATAGATGAGACATACAAATTCTTTGAGTCTATCGGTATTCCGATGCACCTCAAGGAGGTCGGCATAGACGAGAGCCGCCTCGCCGAAACGGCACACCACGTTGCCGAGAACGAGAGGGACTTGAAAACGCGTGGGCACCGCTTTCCGAACAGGATATCCTTGATATTTTCAAAGCATCGCTTTAATTGATATAGCGCATTTAAACAACGGAATGTCGGTCATAAAGAAGCTCCGCAAAATTTTGTAGCCGGCACAGGTCAAGGGGCGCACAGCCCCCTGTGCCGTCCGCAAAGACAGAGTGAAAACGCGGCAGCCTCGGCGTTCTGTCCCGTATTCGGGAACGGAGCGGCTGAAATAACGCTTGTGTTGACAAATGCCGAAAAATAGTTTATAATAAATGGGTGACATAATAAATACAATGGCGAGTTGCCGCAAATGATTCCGTCTCGGGCTGTCAGCTCGGGACACCTTCTTCTTTAGCCCCTTATTATGCCGCATAATATGACCCCCTTGTTACATATATTTAACAGGACAAGTACAGGAGCTCAGGAGATAATGATATGATAGATGCTATCAACGACATACTGTGGGGAATACCGCTCCCCGCGCTGATACTTGCCTGCGGTATCACCCTTTCTTTCAAGCTTAAAGGTGTGCAGCTCCGAAAGCTCGGGCTTGGCTTCAAATATATGTTTAAAGATGACAGCGGCGGCGAAGGCGAGGTCTCGGGATTTGCCGCACTGTGTACGGCTCTTTCCGCGACGGTCGGTACCGGCAATATCGTGGGTGTCGCGGCCGCGGTGTCGGTCGGAGGCGCCGGTGCTCTCTTCTGGATGGAGATAGCGGCACTGTTCGGAATGGCGACAAAGTATGCGGAGGGACTTCTCGCCGTGAAATACCGCGTTTCGGACGGCGAGGGACATATGCTCGGCGGCCCGTTCCAATACATCGAGAACGGTATGGGAAAGCGGTGGAAGTGGCTCGCGGTGCTGTTTGCTGCGTTCGGCGCGGGAGCGGGGCTTCTCGGCATAGGGACGATAACGCAGATAAACGGTATCACAGACGCGATAAAGGGCTTTTTCGATCCGGAAATGACTCATACGGTCGAGCTCTTCGGGATGTCATACAGCATTTACACGGTGATCGGCGGCATTATCATAACCGTGCTTGCCGCGCTGGTGCTTCTCGGCGGTATGAAGCGAATTTCCCGCGTGTCGGAGATAGTCGTTCCCGCAATGACGATATTGTATGTCAGCTGCTGCCTTATCGTGCTGTTCACGCATATCGCCGATATTCCCGCGGCTTTTGCGGAGATATTCGAGAGCGCGTTCGGCCTGCGTCCCGTATCGGGAGGCCTGATCGGGATATCCGCGGTGGCGGTCTCGGCGAGGACGGGCATCTCGAGGGGGATATTCTCCAACGAGGCCGGTCTCGGTTCAGCGCCGATAGCGGCGGCCTCCGCGAGAACTAAAGAGCCGGTGCGTCAGGGGCTCGTGTCAATGCTCGGCACTTTCATCGACACTATCATCGTATGCACGATGACCGGGCTCGTGATAGTTATTTCCGGAGTGCATGATTCGGGAAAATTCGGGGTCTCCGTGACGGCGGCCGCGTTTGAATACGGTCTGCCTTTTCCGGGAAGAACAGCCGACTTAATACTTATGATCTGTCTGTCGGTATTCGCCTTCACTACCATACTTGGCTGGAGCTGTTATTATGAGCGCTGCCTGCAGTATCTTTTCGGAACGAGCCGCAGAAAGCTTCTTATTTACAGATGTATTTATACGGCGGCGATATTTATAGGCCCGTATATGACAGCCGAAGCGGTATGGGGCATCGCCGACATTTTCAACGGACTTATGGCATTACCCAACATCGCGGCGCTGATAGCGCTGTCCGGGACGGTAAAACGCGAGACGGAGGAATATTTCGGCAAACAGCGGAAGAAATGACCGAAAGCGGGGAAATTATGAAAGACGTAAGTTTTACGGGACACAGACACATTGATACAAATAAATACCGTCCGATATTGACACAGACGCTTGAAGAGCTGATACTTGACGGTTCGGATATGTTTTACGCAGGCGGAGCTATGGGATTTGACACACTTGCGGCGCAGACGGTAATTGAGCTGAAAGCCTCATATCCGTGGATAACCCTTGTTCTTTTGCTGCCATGTCCGCCGGAGGAGCAGGCATCGCGGTTTACGGAATATCAGCGCGACGAATACTACGAGATCCTGCGGAACGCCGACCGCTCGGTAACGATCTCGCCGCACTACGCCGCGGACTGTATGAAAAAGCGCAATATGGAGCTTATCAACAGGGCGGAGATATGTGTCTGCTGCTACAATGAGAGCCTGTTCAAGTCCGGCACCGGGCAGACGGTGCGTATGGCGGTCAATAAAGGGATACAGGTCATAAACCTGTACAAAGAATAGTGAAAATGATGACCCGGGTGAATTGCCGGGGTGCGGTTTTGTTTCTTTTCGCCCGCAAGAAGTATTGTGCCTCTTTTGCAGGTCTCTGCCGGCGTGGCGACCTGCTTTCCGTCCGAAGCGACGGAGAAGTATGGCGTCTCGTACCGAGCCGCTAAAGGGCGCGTATCGCCGTCTTGTAAAAGAAGGTTGCGGGAGTGCAGGTCGCGTAGGAAGATCGGACTGCTTTAAAGTTATGTGCAGTCAGAACAGCCCCGTGCAGGCAACCTCTTTGACGAGACGGCGACGGAATTAAGCGGGAAAGCCCCGATTTATCGCTGTCGCGCTCACATCGGGGTACTCTCCGTATATCAGGTCAATGTTGTGAAGAACACGCTTGTATCTGCGGTCGGGTCGGGCGGTCGGGTCGGGCGCTCGGCTCGACGAGGGAATGGATTGCTGCTTTGTGGATATAATCGAACAGAATAATAATTAAAGCCCTCCCGGCTGCACGCAATGCGACCCGGGAGGGCTCTGTATCTTATAACAGGAGCAGTCACTGTAAATCTGACTGCGGAGCCAATACGGTTTTTTCGAAAGAGTGGGGGTCCGGGGGAGAGGAAACCTTTCTTCCAAGAAAGGTTTCCTTTTCCCCGGGTGGCTCGCCATCAGGCGAGACACGTTTCTCAAGCGTCAGCGACCTCTTTGCTCTCTGTGCTTATCTTGCTTTTACCTTATCTATGAGCTCCTGACCGTAGATAGTGGCGAAGAAGTCTATGACGCCGGAGGTAGCCTCCTTGAACGGTGTGAGGTCGGGGTGATTGACGACCATACCGGCTTCCTCGAGCTTGCTGACGAAGTCCTCGGTCTGCTGCTTAACGAGGTTTCTGTCCTCCTCCTCGGCGATCTTGGCGGCTCTTTCGATAATGCCGCGGTACTCGGGGCGGAGCTGCTCCCAGATATCATTTCTGATAGTAAGGGGCATAGCGTCGTAGCTGTGATTGGTGACCGACAGGTATTTCTGCACCTCATAGAGCCCGTTGTTGTAAATCACGGGGATAGGGTTCTCCTGTGCGTCGAATGTACCGTCTTTGATAGCGTCTTTGAGCTGTGCGAACGGGAAGCTCTGCGGATTTGCTTTCAGCGCGGACATTGTTTCCATAACTATCTGGTTTTCGGGGGTGCGGATATTGAGGCCTTCCATATCCTCTACGGAGTTTATGGGTCCGACCTTTTCCGTTGTGGTAACGCAGCGGAAGCCGTTGTCAAAATACGCGAGAACATGCATATTGTACGGTTCAAGCTCCACATTGATGCTCTGCATGGTGTCGGAGTCGATGAACTTCCACGCCGACTCGAAATCACCGAACAGGAAAGGCAGTGCCGAAACGCCTATTCTTGTGGCGTACTGGGCGTAGTTGCCCGCGCTGGAAACGGTCATTCCGACGCTCTTGTCGATTATGCCCGCGATAAGCTCACCGTCGCTGCCGAGCTCTCCGCCCGGGTGTATCTCGATGATAACATCGCCTTCCGTCTCCTTTTCGACGGTCTCTTTGAACTTTTTGAGAACGACGCCTCTCGGGTCTTCCTCATTGGTGGAGTAGCCCGCAATGATAGTTACGGGGTACTGGAGCGCGTCTGCCGCGGGAGCCGGAGCGGCTGTAGTTGATTCTGCGGGAGCCGCAGTTGTGGTCTGCTGCTGTGTGCCGCCGCAGCCCGATGCCGTGAGTACGGCAGCCGCCGCGAGGAGCATAGCTGTGATCTTTGCTGTGTTTTTTCTCATTTTTGTTCACCTTTTTTTCTTTGTTCGTTGTCGTGCATCTCGGGGGAATATATACTGTATCTGTTCATACCCGCTTCCTTGACGCTTTCAAGCGCGATAAACGCTTTTTCGTGCAGATCGTCATATGTTCGTGCGGCATACGGATATATCGCGACGCCGACACTTGCGGTAACATCCACCTCCTTCTTTTTGGCGCGGTAGGTCTCGCGCAGCTGATAGCATATAGCTTTGGCCTTGTCCTCGATAAGGTTCATACCTACGCTGCGGGCTTTGGACGGGAGCCGCAGGAATGCCGCGAACTCATCGCCGCCGACACGTCCGACGTAGTCCTTGTCGCTGAACACTACGCACAGCTTCTTGGCGACATCGGACAGCACCTGATCGCCCATTGTATGACCGAGGGAGTCGTTGACCTTCTTGAAGGTATCGATGTCGATGATATACAGCGCGAACAGGTCGCTGTCCGAAGCCTCCGACAGCTTTTCGAGAACGTGTCCGCGGAAGGAGTCCTTGCTGAGTATGCCGGTGAGCGGGTCGGTCTCCGCCTTTTCGATGAGCCGGAAGTCCTTGTTCATCTGGTCATCGACGTTTATAAGGCTCCCGACCATTTGCTGCGGCGTACCGTCGTGCTGTCTGACGACGACGGCTTTGAGCCTGAACCAGCTGTATGCGCCGTCGAGGCAGAGAATGCGGAATTCCCCGCGTATGGAGGTATCACTGCTGCTGCGGAGCTTCATCAGCTGCCTGCACACGGCGTTGTCGTCAGAGTGTATCAGGTCGAGCAGGGTGATAGCGCTGCTTCCCTTGAAGGAAGTGCGGCCGTCGGGGATAACATTGTCGGTGTAGCCGTCGAGGGTGAGGTGCTGTCCTTTGAACTCGTAATCAAAGATGATATCCTGCGATTCGACGGTAACGAGCTTGAATTTCTCGTTGGATCTTGTTATAGCCTCGTAATTCTTTATGAGGTACAGTATCGAAACAAACAGCAGCACGAACCCGAATATCACCACGATCATAACTATCGCGACATTTCCCGATATCTCGCCTGTCTGTTCATCAACGACCGAATACGGCATAACGGAGACGAAATACCACTCATGGACGCCTACGGGCATTATCACCGCGAAGGATTCGGTGCCGTTTATGCGGGTGTGTATGACCTTTTCCTTTCCGTCGGCCGGTTTTTGTATATCCATTTCGGTGAAGAAATTCTTCACCTTGCTGCGTATCGTTGATTTGTCGGTAGATTGCGCAAGCACGTTTCCGTCCTCGTCGAGCAGGAAATTCGTCGTTCTTCCCTGAAAGCTGACGATGTTGAGAAGTGACGACAGGTCGCTTCTGCTGAATGTGCCGTAAACTATGCCGACGGGGGTGCTTTGCTGTATTATCGGGATCGCCGCGACGAGCACGTCCTCGCCGTCCTCGTCGCGTATAAAGGTCGAGGAGAAACAGGTGCTGCCCGCCATAGTATCGCCGAACACGTCGGTGAGCAGGATATTACCGGAGGTCTTGCCGTTGTAATTTACGGTTGCTCCGGTGGAATCCGCGACGCCGATGGTCTTGAACGCGCCGATACCCTTTGTGGACATTATGGTCTCTTTCATCTTGTTATAATCGCTGAGGTCGATGTCGCGGAAGTATCTGACCTGTGATTCGAGCATTATGAGCTGATCGTCGAGCTTGGTGCCGAACACAGAGGCGAGAGCCCGGGTGTTTTCGGAGAGAAAGCTCTCCGACGAAGTCTCGGCGATCACGCTGACATTTGTTCTGAACCACATCAGGGCGGCTATAAGTATGACGACCGTGAGCACCACCGAGATAATTGTCGGCAGGTGCAGCTTTATTCGTTTCAGCATTGATGTTCCCCGTTTTTTGTCGAAATAAATGATCTGTATCGGAATAAACTTATATGATCCCCAAATGAATCACCACAGATCTATATACAAGGCTCTTGGATCTCGTCGCGGTTCAGGGTCGCGGCGAAGCCGCACCATAACTATTCATTATTCACTGTTCACTATTCATTATTTCTCCATGTGTCAGTGAAGAGCGAATAATGAATAGTTGTGGCTGCGCTGTGCGCTTATTTTTATGATGTGTTATCCCGGGGATCATACAAACTTATACTGATATATTATATCATTATTATCCCTTTAAAGTCAACAGGAAAGTTATCATTATATCATTTGTTATATATTGAGTCTGACGTGTGAAAACATTTTGTGCAAAACCACCTAATTCAAGTCCCGGATAACGACTTTGGGCGAAAGCTTGTCGCACAATGGAAAAATTCGCGGCATACAAGGGAAATATTTGCAAAGCCCTTGACTTTTACGGCAATTTATACTATAATATTTATATAACGTTTGGATATTTTGTTAATGTTTACAACATTTTGGAAGCGAGAGTGATACTATGCCCAATGTACTGAGTCAGACCGATTACAGCCCGGTAGGCGACATATCCGTTATAGCGCTCTGCTTCGTCGTGGGCGTGATGCTTATGGCAAGCAGGATACAAAACAACAAGAGCTTCAGACTCATAATCGGTATGGTGTGGATAACGCTCTCCGCGGCGATGACCAACCTTGTCTTCCGCATATTTATCGGTATGCAGCCGATGAACGAGCCTGTGATCTACACGATGCGGATACTTACGCATATTTTCCTCGCAAGTATGCAGGTGCTCTACCTGCTCTACCTGCGCGAACCGCTCTGGATGAAGACCGACGGATACATCATTCTGCTTGTCGGAGCCACCGTCGTTTCATACGTTCCCGTGATAATAGATATCATCGGTATGATCTTCGGGTTCGGCTTCTACATCTCGGGCAGTGAGGTGCATACGGCTTCGCTGCTGTACCCGATATCCTTCGGCATATTCCTGATCATCGTGTTCTACCTTTTGATACGATACCGCAGCCGCGTCACAAGACAGGTGTTCTGGGGTCTGCTCGGGACTAATCTGATGTCTCTGCTGCTTACGAGCGTACAGGGGATCAACCGCCAGAATTCCTTTACCTCCCTTGCGTATTTCATTCCCGTTATCGGCATTCTCATAATGTTCCACGCGAATTCCTACGACAACGAGACCGGCGCGGTGAATGACGCGTTCTTCTACCGTGAGGTCGGTATGTGCATCGAAAAACAGATACCGCTCCTTATGATAAGCTGCACGATAAACGACTTCTACAAGAACTTAAGCGAGGGCAACGCGCTCAAATCCGCGCTCCTGCAGTTCTTCAAGCAGAATATCAAGCGCGGTGTTCTGTACCGTTTCCCGAACGGAAAGCTCGTCCTTACGCTGCGAAAGCAGTCCGGGGCCGATTTTGAGCGTATGGTCGGGAAAATGTTCGAGGATTTCTACGAGCGTCACTCAAAGCTGAATTTAGACTACAAGCTCGTTATGGCCGAGACCGACCCCGAAATAAAGTCCGCCGCCGAATACATAAGGCTCATGGATTACATCGAGGGCGAGATGAAGCTCAACGAAACGCGGCGCGTCACCCCCGAGGATATCAAGCGCTATAAGGGAACGCAGTACATCATCAACGAGCTCGAGGATATAAGCAGGAAGGGCGACCTCGACGACGAGCGCGTGCTTGTGTACTGCCAGCCCGTCTTCAATCTTATCACCGGCACATACGATACCGCCGAGGCGCTTATGAGGCTCAGACTGCCCGAAACGGGAATGGTTTTCCCGGATAAGTTTATCCCCCTTGCGGAAAAGCACAATACGATACACGCGCTGAGTATGATAATCCTCAACAAGACCTGCCGCGAGATACACGCGCTGCTTGATGAGGGGTACCTGCTCAACCGCATATCGGTGAACTTCTCCACCATTGACCTGCGTTACGAGAATTTCTGCGACGAGGTCCACAAAATCATCGAGAGCAACAGCATCCCCTTCGACAAGATAGCCGTCGAGATCACCGAGAGCCGTACCGAGCTTGAATTCAACCGGATGAAACAGCAGGTCGAGAGCCTCCGCGACCTCGGCGTGAAGTTCTACCTCGACGATTTCGGCACCGGTTACTCCAATTTCGAGCGTATCATGGAGATACCGTTCGATATCATCAAATTTGACCGCTCGCTGCTGATAGGCTCGGTAAGGAGTGATTCCTCGCGGTTCATGGTAAGCACCTTCGCGAGTATGTTCCGTCAGCTCAACTACTCGATACTGTTCGAGGGCGTTGAGGACGACCGCGACGAGCGGCAATGCGTGGATATGCACGCGAGCTATCTCCAGGGCTACAAGTATTCCAAGCCCATACCGATAGCCGACCTCCGCAAGTTCCTGCGTACAGCGTAGATTTGCCCCACCCCCTGCCCCCTCCCCGAGGGGAGGGGGTGTTTCTTTTTGCGGGGGGTGCGCCCCCGCGCCCCTTTGCCTTTTGCGGGGGCTGCGCCCCCGCACCCCCTTGTTTTTGTGGGGCCTGCGCCCCCGCGCCCCTTTGCCTTTGCGGGGGCTGCGCCCCGCGCCCCTTTGCCTTTGCGGGGGCTGCGCCCTGCGCCCCGCGCCCCTTGTCTTGTGGGGCTGTGCCCCCGCGCCCCTTTGCCTTTGCGGGGGCTGCGCCCCGCACCCCTTGTCTTGTGGGGCTGCGCCCCCGCACCCCTTTTTCTTGCGGAGGCTGCGCCCCCGCGCCTTTTGGACAGCAAAACAGCCCCGCCGTCAGGCGGGGTCATTCTCTTGCTTTATTCGGATTTCTTCTTTGCAACGATTATCGAGACTACCAGCGCGATGATAAGCGCAGCCGCGCTTATGCCTATCCGCTGCACCATATCGGGGTGCGAGCCGAGGTCGCCGAGAGCGGCAGACACGTTATTTATAGCGGTATCGAGCGAGATGCTGTAGGCGTATTCGGCTTCCGTGCTGCGGACTTCCGCGGTCACGAGAACCGCTACATAGCCTATGCAGCCGAGTACGACGGATACGACCGAGGAAATGACAATGCCCTTTCCGTCAAACGCGTCGCCGCCCACACGGTATCCGAGGAACGCTCCGACCGGTATCAGCGCGCCGAGTATCGACTGTATCAGCAGGCTCACCTGCGCGTCCATTCCTACAGCGTCAAAGAGGTTGCCCGAGAGCACCCATATCGCCCCGGCTATCAGCCCGAACAGCAGAGCTCCCACTGTTCCCACAAGCGCGTTGCTCGATGTCGTGTATGCGGAGTAGCGCTTCGGGTTTGTCTTGCTGCCTGCGGGAGCGCGCTTCTCCACCACCGTCGGCGCCTTTACCTTTGAGACGTCGTGTATCGGTGAAGCCGCCTGCTGCGCCGCGTAATTCCTGCTGCGCGAGCCCATTTCGTCGCCCATTCTCGGGTCGGCGGCTATCTTGTCTTCCTTGCGGCGGCCGTCAAATCCGACGGGTTCCTCGGCCGCGGTGGCGTTCTCGTAGCTTCCGTATGCGAACGCCCTTACCTCCATGGGCTTGCGGCCTTTCGGCGCGGTCTCCTCCTCGTCCGACTTTTCGGTCGAAACTATAGGCTCGCCGGAGGTGTCGGTGGGCATACCGAACTCCGAGACGCTTTCCTCTATCTCTATGTCGATGCCCTCGTCGCTGTCGTCATACAGCGCGGTCACCTCGACCTCGCTGCTCTCGCCCACCGCCTCATCGTCCGCGGCCGTGACCACAATGTCTTCGCCCGTACCGCCTCCGACATCGAGCTCGGTGACCTCGGTAACTGTCGCTCCGGCTCTTGCGGCGGCAGCGCTCGCGGCGGTGTAGTCCTCACCCTCCGCTTCGGCGACGCTGTCAGCGTCGAGCATGAGACCGCCTATCCCGACCTTTTCCACGGTATCGTCGGGCTTTGTCTCCTCCTCGGGAGCTTCCGTTCCGTCATACATCAGCCCATTTATGTCGGTATTGTCCTTCGGAGCCTCGGTAACGGGCATTCCGCCCCACGGCGCGGGCTTTTCTTCTTCCTTTTTGGCGTTCGCGTCGAACATCAGCGAGTCGAGCGCCTCGTCCTTTTCGGGCTTTTCGCTGCGCTTCTGCTCGTCGAATTCGCGCTGTGCCGCCTCGAAGATCTCCGACTTCGGGGGAGCTTTCTTCTCCTCGGCGGGCTTTTCGTCCGCCATGAGGGAGCTTATATCGGTCTTGTCGTCCTTTGAGGAGATTATCTTTTTATCGGTGTCAACTGCTCCCGCGGCGGCTGCCGTTGTGTCTGCGAGCAGTTCTTCCGGCACTCCCGCTATCCCGGGCTTTTTATCGTCTTTATCTTTATCGGATTTATCGGGCTCTGCGGGCTTATCTTCCTTCTTTACCTCGACCGGCTTGTCGTCCTTCTTGGGCTCCGCAGGCTTGTCGTCCTTCTTGGTCTCGGCGGGCTTTTCGTCCTTCTTTACCTCGGCGGGCTTGTCGTCCTTCTTGGGCTCCGCAGGCTTATCGTCTTTCTTGGTCTCGACCGGCTTGTCGTCCTTCTTGGTCTCGGCGGGCTTGTCGTCCTTCTTTACCTCGACCGGCTTATCGTCTTTCTTGGTCTCGGCGGGCTTGTCGTCCTTCTTTACCTCGACCTGCTTGTCGTCTTTCTTGGGTTCCGCGGGTTTATCGTCCTTCTTGGTCTCGGCGGGTTTATCGTCCTTCTTTACCTCGACCGGCTTATCGTCTTTCTTGGGCTCGACCGGCTTTTCCTCCTTCTTGGGCTCGAGCGGCTTGTCTTCGGGAGCCTCGGCGGGCTTTTCCGGGACGGGACGCGGCTTGGGAGCGGGAGAAGTGCCGATATTGCACAAAAGCTCGCCTTTTTTGCACCTCGGGCAGAGCTGCACAATGG
>JAFTAG010000138.1 GCA_017458655.1 Ruminiclostridium sp.
AAAAAAGGGGCAATGGGAGGTATGAGCGATATGGCCGGGATCACATTGATAACGGGCGGCGCGGTAAGCGGCAAGAGCCGATGGGCAATATCATATTTCAGGACGTGCGACAATGTGCTGTATATGAATACAAGTCCGAAAATGCCGTCGGATACCCGCAACCGACTTGAGTACTCCAACCGCGAGAACAACGTGACTTGGGAGATCATGGAGAATGTTACCGATCCGGTGTCCTGCATCAAAGACCACAGGTTCTTCATTCTCGACAACCTCGGCGTTTACGTCGAGAACATAATGCGTGAAGTGGCTGCGGATCCGAATAATATCACGCATGAGGAGAACGATAAGATACGTTCCACCGTTGTCGGCAACGTTATCGAGTGTATGGACAAGGTCACCGCCATGAACGGGGCTATGGTGATAATCACTGTCGAGCCCGGCTTTTCCGTTATGCCCGAAAGCTCCGTGCAGAACTCATTCCGCGATATTATGGGAATGGTCAATCAGCGTATCGCAAATACCGCTGCGGACGTGTATCTCTCCGTCAGCGGCATTCAATTCAGAATAAAGTAAGAGGAAGGAAATAATACTATGAATATCGAACAGCTCTTAAATTTCGCAAGAAGCAAGAACGCGTCGGATATCCACCTCACGGTGGGAGCACCTACGGCTATCCGTATCAACGGCGATCTGAAGAAGTTCGACGGTATGTCCGACGATATCGTTCACCAGACCATTATCTCCATGCTCACCGCCGAGCAGGAGCAGCGTCTCGGCAAGGGCGAGGATATCGACTTCTCGTTCACCTGCGCGTCCGGCGGCCGTCAGCGTGTAAACGTGTTCCGCTATAACGGCGGTAAGCTCGCCGCTGCCGTTCGTCTGCTCAACGAGCATGTTCCGTCCTTCAAGGACATATCGCTGCCCAACGCGGCTATCGAGCTCACCAAGGAGCGCAAGGGGCTTATCCTCGTTACGGGACCTACCGGCTCTGGCAAATCCACCACGCTCGCTACGATGGTCGATCACATCAATAATATGCGCGAATGTCACATACTCACTATCGAGGATCCGATAGAGTATATCTACGAGCCAAAAAAATCCACCATACATCAGCGTGAGATCGGCACGGACGTGACCTCCTTCAACGACGCGCTGAGAAGCGGCCTGCGTGAGAACCCGGACGTAATCCTCGTCGGCGAGATGCGTGACTATGAGACTATCCGCCTCGCTATCACCGCCGCCGAAACGGGACACCTCGTACTCGGTACGCTGCATACCACCGGCGCCGCCCAGACTATCAACCGTATCATCGACGTATTCCCGTCCGAGGAGCAGAACCAGATCCGTTCGCAGCTCTCGGCGAACCTGCGCGGCGTTATCTCGCAGATACTTATCCCCTGCGTAAATCAGGACAGAGGCCGTGTCGCCGCGTTCGAGATACTTATAAACAACGATGCCTGCGCAAACAATATCCGCGCCGAAAAGGTGCACCAGATCGAGCAGGTAATGGCTTCCAACGTTTCCAGCGGTATGAGAACGATGAACGAGAGCTTGAAGCGTCTGGCGCGTGACAATGTCATCACCCGCGATATCGCGCTGACATACAGCCCCGACAAGGAAGAATTCAAGAAGATGCTGTAAGGAACGATACATTTTGAGAAGGATAAACGCCCGCCTTTCTTACGAAGGGCGGGTAAAACTGACTGTTATGCTTATTGCCGCCGTTATCGCGGTGACGGCACTGTGTTTTATCGCGGCGCCGAAAGCGTATTCCGAGGCCTTTACCGAGCCGCCGGGCAAGACCAATCTCCTGCGGACATCGAACAGCCCCGACAACTACTCGGTCTTCGAGTGCTCGGGCAGCAAGATAACCGCGCGGGGAAGATACACCCCCGACCGTGTCAGGAAGCTGTACATCGAGAAGTATGAGGACTACACCGGCTCGTACTCCATGACCGCCTCCGAGGACGGGAGCTACAGCGCGGAGCTTTCCACGACCCCGGAAAAGGGCGAGCACAAGCTTGTTGTGAAGCTGTCGTCGGGCGCTTTGATGAAATATCTCATTTACTACGACGACACGAACGGGTGGTATTTCCCCGTCAACGGTCTCGAAAAGTCCAACCCCGCCGTATTCGAGCACATCTACGACGCGCCGTCGGAGGCTGCCGCGCTGTATCTAAGTCCCTCGGCAGACCCCGATGAGATAAGCACAGCGCTCGAACAGATCCGGCTGCTGACCGATCAAGTCACGGAGGGTATCGGGGACGGCTACGAGAAGGCGCGGGCAATATCCCGCTTTATCTCGCAGAAGGTGTACTACGATCACGACGCCGCCGATACCGACGCCGACCTCGATACCATAGCTCTCTGCAAGGTCCTCAAACGCAGCAGGACGGTGTGCGCGGGATTTGCCAATATGTTCTGCGCAATGGCGGAGGCCGCCGGGCTGGACGCCGTCAACATCAAGGGTGGAGTGACCTATTCCCGCGAACCGCGTGTAGTTACCTACTCACAGCTCGGCGAGGGCAGACAGAACCACGAATGGGCTGCGTTCTATTATGAAAAGGAGCAGCGCTGGGTGTGGGTCGATGCCTGCTGGGACGGCGCGGGGAACTATACGAACGGCGAATGGACGGACGGCACGCCGAAGTATATGTATTTCGACATCAGCGACGAGGCGTTCTCGCTCAACCACCGCGCCGACAAGGCCGAGCGCAGGAAGTATTTCTCTGCCAAGCCCGAGACTCTCCCGATAGGCGCGCGCACCGATGAGAGCGGCGAGCCCGTGGCCGAGATAACCTCACAGTCAACGGCCGACGGCGAAAAAGCCGTCAACGCCGAAAGCACCGATGATGCCGGTGATACCGCGGAAACGACATTTCACCCGCACCCCGGGGACGGCGTCACCGTCACGGAGCATCCTATCTCGTCTAAAGCGGACGATGACGGCTCCGACACCGTACTGATAGTAATTATCGCGGCTCTTGCGGCAGGAGTTGTCGTATTGACCGCGGCGGTAATAATTATTTTTAAGAAAAGGAAGGAATAACACAATGGTAGTGATCGAACTCGAAAACGGAAAGAAGATCAAGCTGGAGCTTTACCCCGACATAGCGCCCGAGACGGTGGCGAATTTCGAGAAGCTGGTAGGCAAGGGCTTCTATGACGGGCTGACGTTCCACAGGGTGATACCCGGTTTTATGATACAGGGCGGCTGCCCCAACGGCAACGGCACGGGCAATTCCGGCGAGCATATCAAGGGGGAATTCTCCGCGAACGGCTTCAAAAACGACTTGAAGCACACCCGCGGCATAATCTCCATGGCAAGAGCCGCCGACCCCAACTCGGCAAGCTGCCAGTTCTTCATCATGCACGAGGATGCTCCGCATCTTGACGGCAGCTATGCGGCTTTCGGCAAGGTGGTCGAGGGAATGGACGCGGTCGATGAGATAGCCGGCACAGAGACCGACTATTCCGATAAGCCCGTTAATCCCGTGGTGATGAAGAAGGTCTATATAGAGCAGTAATGGTAAATATCGGCAACGACTGGGACGCGCTGCTCTCTGAGGAATTCGGCAAGC
>JAFTAG010000139.1 GCA_017458655.1 Ruminiclostridium sp.
CCAAATGCGAGAATAAGTGAAAAGATATTCGGTAATAACAGCATACCTACACCGAATCCCGCACCTTTTCCGAATACCTGCGCGAGACGGAAGCACATCACTATCCCTATGATCTGGCCAAGCAGCGGTACGAGGAGCAGAAGGAATTTTATACCTTTTCCGTAAACTATCTTGAATAAAATATACATATTGTATATCGGGATAAGGCTTTTCCAACCGGCCTCGCCTGCCTTTGAGAATATCTTCCAGTCAGCTATTACAAGCAGCACATAGAAAAAGATAACTGCCAGAATAAAGAAGATCGACGCTCCTCCGGCAATACCCATAGCTACATCCGGGTTCATCTTATCAGCTCACCTCCTTTTTATTTTTCCGCGACCGGGCCGCGGTGCTTATTTATATATATATTATAACATATTGGGGGTATGTTGTCAATATTTTTGTCAGCCGCTTCCGTTCTTTTTGCTCAGAATATCGACTTCAACGAAAAGAACTGCTGAACCAATAAGAAAAAGAGCCGTTCCCACTCCGGAGAACAGTTCTTTTATAGTAAACGACATATATTTTTCGTCAAAGTGCAGAAATTTATGTCGCTTACTATAGGGCACCTCTAAAAACCTCTTGCCGCCCATTCGCACCGCCATAAAGCCGTCATATTGCACAAATTTTCTTTGACATACGCCGGTATGCCTGCAGAAAATTTGCACAATCTGCCGACTATCTGCCGGCACGCCTGAACGACAACAGTTTTTTAGAGGAGCCCTATAAATATCCAAAAAACTGTATGATCTCGTCACGATTTAAAATCCGTCGCCGAAGGCGACACCACAACTATTCACTGTTCACTGTTCATTATTCACTAATTCATATACTCCCCGTTGTATTCGAGCAGAGTAACGGAGGTCACGCCGTCTATCCCCTTGAAGCGGGACAGGCCGGAGGTGTCGTTGTTCTTGACTTTGATCTCAATGGTGATCTCGTTATTCTCACCGGTCTTGGTCTTGTTTTTGAGGCGGTAGCGCATTCCCCCGAGCACGGCGTCAACGTTGTCCGCGGCCGCGTCGGTGTAATGCACGATAAGCAGGTAGTTGCGCTTGGTCTTTTTGAGCATCGAGAACACTATGTAGATAACGGCGATAACGACAGTGCCGAGCAGTGCCACGAAGTACAGTCCCGCACCCGCAGTGATACCCGCGGCGATAGACCAGAACAGGAACCCGATGTCCAGCGGATCTTTTATAGCCGAACGGAAACGCACGATAGACAGCGCGCCGACCATACCGAGCGAGAGCACGACGTTCGAGCTTATGGTCATTATGATGAAGCCGGTTATCGAGGTTATCATCACGAGCAGGATATTGAAGTTGTCGCTATAGACCACTCCGCGGTAGCAGAAGCGGTAAACGAGGTAGACGATCACACCGCACAGCAGCGACGAGACCATTGCGGCTATGATGTTTGCGGGAGTTAGCGCTGTGAATTTCAGATCGTCGGCGAACAGCGCCAAGGTATCGTCGATGATGCTCAAAAGCTTAGTTTCCATTTTATTGTGCCTCCGGAGTTCTGTTCAGCAGCTTGTCGCTGCAAAGTATGAATTTTGATACCGATTCCTGCGCTGTGGAGATACCCGTCAGCATTTGCAGGATATATTCGGGTATGAAGCTGTCGTATTTCACTTCAAGAACTATGTCGTTGTCCGGCATCACGTTCTCATAGACGTTGTTTTCGTCGAACAGGTCGAGCCCGTTGGTGCAGGCGGCTATCTTCATATCGAAGGTTATGCGGACGTTTCCCGCCGCGCAGACATACGGCTCGCGAATGTAATCGACAATGACAGCCGGGGAGAGCATTGCCGCCGAGCTCGAAGCGTAGAAATCCCCGCCCGCGCCCTCTGCGAAGCGCTCCTCACCGAGAAAACCGAAGTTCCCCGACATTATCTCCCCGTATTCGTCAAGGGTGAGCCGCGAGCTTTTCTTGTAGCCCACATTGTCGTTCTTGACCTTTTCCTCGAGGTTGATGATGTCCTTGCCGAGGTCATAGACGCGTATGCGGAACTTCTTGCGGTTGAGCGTGCCGTTTGTCTTGTCGAAGTATGCCGAGCGGTAGATGTTGTCGAAATACAGGCTCGTTACGCGGTAAAGCCCTTTGTTCGCGTGCAGGTCGGGACGCATCACCGCCCGCAGCCGCTGCCGCAGTATCATATATGTGCCGCCGTTTATGCGGTATTTTATCTCGTGCCGGTATTTATATTCCATTCTCGATACCCATTTTCCGGGCGATAAGCTCGGTTATGTCTTCAATGTGCAGGTTCGTGCATTCTATGCGGATATCGGCGTATTTCTCGTAATACGGGCCTCTTTCCGCGAAAATGTCCTCTATGGTCATACCCTTTGCGGCGGCGATACCGCGCGTTCTGATGTTGGAAAGGCGGCGTTTGAGCTCGTCGCAGCGCACCTCAAGGTAAATGCATACGCCCGTCTGCTTGAGGAAGTTCATTCCGCGTTCGCAGAACACCGCGCTGCCGCCGGTGGCGATAACGGTGTCTTCGGTGTCCATGACCGACAGCAGAGCTTCTTCTTCCATTTCCTCAAAGCGCTTGACGCCGTAGCGCTCTATCAGCCGGTGCAGCACATCATGCTGCTCCTGCTGAATTATCAGGTCGGTATCGACAAAGCGCATACCGAGCGTTTTCGCGAGAACTACGCCGACGGTGCTCTTGCCGCACCCGGGCATTCCCGTTAAGATGATGTTTTTCATTCTGTGGATCTCCTCAGCACTGTTCGCATTATAAGCCGAAAAGCTTAGTTATGTATGACCTTTCGTGCTTTGCCCGCATACCGGAATGTCAGCGTTTGGGGAGAATACTTGTATATCTCGCCGTTCGGGCGCACCTCGCTCACTGCAAGGCTCCCCTCGAAGAAAGCAGGCTGACCGCCGCTGTAGTTTTCTTCGTCGTATTGGTATATCTCGCAGTCGGCAGGGTCGGTATGACCGTCGTTGACGCGCATAGTCAGCCGTATGCGGTCGTCATACCGGAATGAGGGCTCCTCCCCGCTCTCGGTGTCGCTGCCGCATTTCAGATACAGAAAACCGTTCTCGTCTATGCAGTCGTTCGCGAAATCATACCACCCGTGCAGTTCAAGATGCGCGCATATTATCCCGCAGGCTTCCGTGCCGATACACAGGTACTCCGCTGTGTTATCTACCGACCGGCAGCCAAGCTCAAATATCGTCTCGCCGTTCTCGCCGCGCTCCTCGCCGAGATATTCCAGCACATAGCGGTCGTCCATTGCCATTATCCGTGGGGTATCGGACTGTTCCCGGGCAGTATAGAGGCTTGTGTCCGGCTCATATACATACGGCTCGCCGAACTCCGTTTTCCAGCCGTCAAAGCGCGTCCCGCCCCACGGCGGTGTTATGCCGAAAGCATCGACTGCCGCAAGCTCGTATTTCATCACATCACACACGAACCGACTGCCGGAAAAGTTTATCCGAAGCGTTTCAAAGCTGCCGACCTCATACCCGTTTCCGAGATGTACGGGCGCGGCGGTGATATATCCGCACATAGATACAAAACCGTTGTCGGTGTACGCCGGCTCGTAGCCTGTCAGCGTTTTCCCGTCGTTTTGATCGGCGAGTATGTGTTTAAGCCCGATAAAAACCTGCGGGGAGAAGTCCGGCTTTTCCTCGGGGCGCGGATAGCCTTTGGTATCGTCATTGTACAGATACAGATACCCGTCGTCGCCTATTCCCGCGTTCATTATATCATATACACCGTAAAGAGCGCCGTATTCAGACCAAAGCCCGGACTTTTCCGTGTCTATGACGGTGAAATATGTGCCGTCAAGCGATGTGAGCTTCAGCCAATAGACCATATCTCCGCCGTGCTCGTCACAGCCGATATATTCAAGCATGAACCGGTGATCTCTCGCGAGCGTGACCGGCGCGGTTTCGGCGGAGTATTCCGCTCGTCCGAGCTCCTGCTGCGCTGACATTAGCTGCCACCGAAGGCCGTCATTTTCGTCCTCTGGCGCCTTTGCACTGTCGGTATCGTCCCCGCTTGCAGGGCTGGCCGGCTCCGTCGCGGCATTCGCGCTCGTGTTCTCCTGCCGAAGCTCGTCATACTGCGCCCGAAGCGTGTCATACTGCTCTTTGAGGCTGCTGTACTCGTCAATGCCGACGGTATCGCTGTTACAGCCGCAGAGCAGCATTGCCGCGCACAGAAGCATTGTCGGTATTGCTTTTCTTTTCATCTGGGTGTTCTGCTCCTATATAACGTGCAGCTCCTGTTTCAAGGCGTTCTGTAATATTCCGGAAAGGCTGATTCCCTTTTCCTCGGCCATTTCGCTGAGCCATTCGGGAATGGTCACAGTCCTGCTGACGGTTTTTTCAAAATGTTTTTTGGCATACTCGTCAACATCTACCGCGATAATATTCACAAAAGCGCTTTCGTAATCGTCATACTCGGTATTTACATCTATCGAGCCGATGTCGGGCGCTTTCGGTACGATCTCTTTATTCAGCCTTGCATTATACAGATATCCCGCAAGGCAGTCAACTGCCATATTCACCGCCTCGTCAAGCGTATCTCCGCAGGTAGCCGTTCCAAGGACAGGGAAGATCACCGAATAACCGCCCTCTTTTTCCTTGTAAAAGCACGCAGGGTACATAGACAGCATAGCGCTTCTCCTTTCACTTCAGCTTTGCCTGTTTCAGAATGGAATTGACTGTCCCTTTGGGGATATCTCCCTTGTGGCAGGGAACAGTTACTTTTCCGGTTTTTGCCGGGTGTTTGTAGTAATAATGCGAGCCTCGGACAGTTTCGAGTTCCCACCCGTCACTCAAAAGGAGCTTTTCTATTTCTTTGAATGTCATTTATTCCCGTCCTCTCAATATCACGGTGCAGAGCAGCATAAGCGCGAAGAGACCGGACGGTATTGTTTTTCTCGTTCGTCCTTTACAGATCATATTTCTTTGCCCGTTTACCGGCATTCTTATAAACCTCTTCATCGGCTCTTGCGCCGATGACCACGATCTTCATAATGCCGTCGGTCCTTACAATGGTATATACAACACGAATACCGGACGACTTGAGTTTTATCTTCAACAGTCCGGTAAGATCGTTTTCGTTTTTATTTCCGAGGGGCTTTCCGCAGCCTCCCTCCGACTGCGGAAGCGGATTTCGCGCAACGCGGCGGATCATCTTGATAACGGGCAGTCTTTGGTTCCCATCGAGCTCCCTGAGGTCGTCTTCCGCTTCGGGAAGGTATTCTATCGTCCACATTATTCTATATCCCCGTCGCCTATCTCGATATCGGCAAGGTCATTTTCCGTAATGCCGAGGTCTGTGAGGACCTTGTCCTCCGTTATCCAAAGCTCCGGCTTTGTATGCGCAAGGCGTCTCATGGATTCCGCGTAAAGAAGCGCGTCTTCATAGTTCTCCATGATCTCGGTGTATTCCTTCGGCGACATAAGAACACACTCCGGAGCGTTGTTTTTGATAACAACTTTTGTTCCGGTCTCATTTACTTCCTTGAATATTTTTCCCGCAAGTCCTTTGTTGAACTGTGAAATAGATATCGTATCCTTTATTGCCGGTAAAACATTATTCATAATATCGCCTCCTTACTGAGATTATACACCGGATAAGCATAAATGTCAACAAATATATCTGTATTTTTATCGATAAATTTATTGTGGCCTAATACCACGAAGGGATAAGGCTCTCGAAGTTATTATATTCCCGGGCGGTCTTTTCCGCCATACCGACCGCCTCGTCGAGCGCTTTTCTGCCCACTCTGTATGCCTCGCATATCCTGCGGAGCGTATCCGCGGCGGTGTAGAGCGACATGAGCGCGAAGAAATCGGACGGTATGCTCCCCTCGAAGTAGCCGTTTATCTGCCCCCGCGAGAACGGCGCGCTGCATGAATGCCGTATGCACTGGAAGTCCATATACGGGTCGCCCCAGCACCAGCGGCCGAAGTCGATGACACCGTACTCGTCGTCCTTTGTAAGAACGAGGTTGCCCGAGCGGAAATCCCCGTGCAGAGCGGTCTGCGGGCGGTTGAGCAGCAGAGTTCGGTTATTGTCGATGAAATCTATAGTCTCCTTGTAGCCGCGGAACGTCACCTGCGTGTACCGGAAGCGTCCGATCATCTCGTCGAGCCGCAGACCGAAGTATGTGCTCCACGGCATGATGTTCTGGGGAGCTTTTACCCCGTGTATCTTTTTGAGCAGCCGGCCGGCTTTTTCGCCGAATTTTGCTTGCTCGGGTGTGTGCAGGTTGCGTATGCGCTCGTCCGCGTCAACGCCGTCCACCCATGTGTATAGCGTGTACGCGAGCGTATCGTTGCAGCACGCCGCGACCTCTATAGGCAGGTTCATGTTGAGCCCGAGACGATCGTGTATGTACTGCGAGAACATGGCGCTGTCGCAGTGGCGCTTGTAGTTCTCGATGTCGGAGGTCCGCAGTATCAGCTCAATGCCGTTATTGCGCATTATATGGTATTTGTTCTCGCCGGACAGTCCCGGCTCAATTGGCGTTATTTCGATCCAGTTCTTGTAATCTCCTATATCGGAGAGCTGTTCCTCAAAGCTCGTGGCTCACACCCCCTTGCTTCGGTATTTCCGTTTTTCCCCGTCGAAGGCGGAAAAGACATCATTATCTCTCCGAGAGAGGAACGTATTCCGCTCTCGGACGGACGTTGAGATAAGCGGGACGGATTATCTTCTTGCCGTTGACGAGCTCCTCAATGCGGTGAGCCGACCAGCCCGCGATCCTTGCCGCCGCGAAAAGCGGGGTATAGAGTTCGAGCGGCAGACCCAGCATGGAGTAGCAGAACCCGCTGTAAAAGTCGATATTCGCGCTGACGCCCTTGTAAATGCGGCGTTTCTTTGCGATAAGCTCGGCGGCGAGGCGTTCCACCCTTGAATAAAGGTCGAATTCCCGCTCCATGTGCTTTTCCGAGGCGAGCTTCTCGACATAGCCCTTGAATATCCGCGCTCTCGGGTCGGAAATGGAGTACACTGCGTGTCCCATTCCGTATATAAGTCCGCTCCTGTCGAAAGCCTCCTTGTTAAGCAGCTTCTGCAGGTATGCGGTTATTTCGTCGTCGTTTGTCCAGTCCGAGACCGTCTTTTTCAGCTCGTCGAACATACCCATGACCTTGAGGTTCGCGCCGCCGTGCTTGGGGCCTTTGAGCGAGCAGAGCGCCGCAGTGACAGCCGAGTAGGTGTCCGTACCCGATGAAGTCACGACGTGAGTGGTGAATGACGAGTTGTTGCCGCCGCCGTGCTCGGCATGCAGCACCAGCGAGATGTCGAGGACTTTCGCCTCCAGCTCGGTATATCGGCTGTCCTCACGCAGCAGGCAGAGTATATTTTCCGCGGTGGAAAGGTTCTTTTTCGGGCGGTGTATCACCAGCCCGTCGCCGTCGAGATAGTACCGCTTGGCCTGATAGCTGTACACCGTGAGCATCGGGAAAAGCGCGATAAGCTCCAGCGACTGCCGCAGAACGTTCGGTATGGACAGGTCGTTGGGGAAGTCGTCATACGCGTACAGCGAGAGCACGCTCCTTGCTATCGTATTCATCAAATCCTCGCTCGGGGATTTGAGCACGATATCGCGGACGAACGACGACGGGAGCCGCCTGTACGTTCCGATAAGCTTAATGAACGTGTCGAGCTGCTGCCTGTCGGGGAGCTCCCCGAACAGCAGAAGGTAGGTGGTCTCCTCAAATCCGAAGCGGTTGTCATCTGTAAAGCCTTTTATCAGGTCGCGGACGTTATAGCCGCGGTAATAGAGCTCACCGTCGCAAGGGACGAGTTCACCGTTGACTTCCTTTTTAGACACTATGTCGGATATTTCGGTCAGCCCCGTGAGAACGCCCTTACCATTCAGGTCGCGAAGACCGCAGTAAACATTATGTTCAAGGTAAAGCTCGGGGGCGATATCGCTGCTTCCCACGCAGAGAGCGGCCAGCTCTTCAAGCTGCGGGGTCACTTTTGAAAAGGGGTAATGCGACGCCATATCTTTCCTCCTGTTTTATCTTTATAATTACTATTCACAACTTAAGCGGAAAATTAAGTTTCACGTTTCTGTCTCCCCCGCCTCCGGCGGGGGAGACAGAAACAAAAATATTCTTAAATTGTAGATAGTGCTTTATAATAGCAATGGATAGACATATCCATTCTAATAATAGTATATTATACCACATTTTTGTTTTAAATGCAAGTCTTTTTGGGCGTGTTTGAGATCAGACGGTCGTAAAAAGTAAAATTGAGCGCCGAGGGAGTTGACTTTTACGAAAAAAGTGTTATAATAGAAGCAGGAAAGAGAAATGAAATATGTTTATATTATCAAGTAAATTCATAAACCCAAACGACG
>JAFTAG010000021.1 GCA_017458655.1 Ruminiclostridium sp.
TAACAGAGTAAAAAATTATTTTTGGACACCCTTGACAAGCGGATAACGACCGGTCATTAGGAGCAGAGACTATTTCGCCTACATCAACGACCGGTCAACGGGAGCAGACACAATAAATCAAGATCAAAAACAAAAGACATTGCCCCGAGCCGTGAAGCCCGGGGCAACATCGTATGGAAGGATAACTCAGGATAATTATGAGTCGTTTTAGGAGGATTAATATTCTTCTTCTATTCTCTACAATTATATTATAATACGATATGCCGAAAAATGCAATTACAAACCGGTTAAAATTTGATTACGATTTGGTAACAATTTCAAGTCAAAAATTACAATTTGTAACTTTTGTAGCTGTCGTGTGGCACTTTCGTGAAAATATACAAAAACCTCAACGAAAAATGTTGCAATTTTATGCTCGATGTGATATAATAATAAAAAATGCGATCCCCGCCCTGTCCGTTAACATCAAAACTTTTTAAAGGACAGAAGGGGTTTGAGCTTCGTCACGATTCAAATAAGTCGCGAAGCGACACCACAATTGTGAATAATGAATTGTGAGTTATATTATAATGGTATAGGAGAGGTCGAAAATGCCGGAATTAAACACAGAACTTGTGACAACGGGCGCGTTCGGGAATATGATAGCCTCCGACAAGACCGCGCAGATACTCGAATCCGCCAAGCCGTTCATCGAGCTTATGATGCAGAACGAATGCGCGGTGCGCGAGATCGAGACAAAGCTGAATGTGCTCAACGACGAGTTTTCCACGCTTTATAACTACAATCCCATAGAAACGATAAAGACCCGCGTGAAGGATCCGCTAAGCATAGTCGAGAAAATGCAGCGGAAAGGTATTCCGCCGACTGTCGAGAACATCGAGAAAACGCTGAACGATATAGCGGGCGTGCGCGTGATATGCTCGTTCCCCGATGATATCTACGCGATATCGGACATACTCACCATGCAGGACGATATCACGCTGATAAAGCGCAAGGACTACATCGCAAACCCCAAGCCCAACGGCTACCGCAGCCTTCACCTTATCGTGGAGATACCGATCTTCCTCTCCACGGGCAAGAAAATGATGCGCGCGGAGGTGCAGTTCCGCACAATAGCCATGGATTTCTGGGCGAGCCTCGACCACAAGCTGAAATACAAGCATAACGTCAAAAATCCCGAGGAGATAGCGAAATCCCTCAAAAGCTGCGCCGAGTCGATAGCCGAGCTGGATTACCGTATGCAGGATATCCACAACCGCATTGAGCGCGAGAGCTGGGACAGCGAATAAAAATTACACCACCCTGTCGAAAACGGGGTGGTGTTCCGTTATTTGAGGAATTCTTCGACGGCATCCCAGTCAAAGTTCCTTACAGCGTCGGAAAGCTTGGTGCAGCGCTCCTTCTCGCCGTCGGGAATGCGGTATTGTTCAAGCTTGTCGATAATACGCTGCGCACTTTCGTTGTCGAAGGACTGCGCGGCTTCACGCAGGGTGGCATACGCCTCGAGCAGCTCCATCATCGTTATGGGCTTGAGCTCCTTCTCGGGAACGGTCTTTTTCTGCGCGAGTATCGGCGTGAGCAGCGCTCCGAGCCGTCTGTAGCGCCATACGAGTTCTTCCGTCTCGGGCTCGATCTTGTCGGCGTCGTTGGCCTTTATTGCGGCCTCGAGGTGCTCCGCCATTGCGCTGAGCTCGGAATCGCCTATCGAGAGCGCACTGCTTTTGAGGGCGTGGACTTTTATCATAATGCCCTTTACGTCGCCCTCCTGCCTGAACCGCTCGATCTCGTCCGCTCCGGGAGCAACGTTCTCCGCGAAAAGCCGAAGCGTGTCAAGGAATGACGCGGGTCCTCCGCAGAAGCGTATGCCGCTGTCGGTATCTATCTCGTCGATCTTCAGCAGCCAGTCGGGCATATTCACTATCTCGATCTCATCGCTTTCCTCGGGCTCTTTGAGCTTGTCGGGGGAGATGTAGCGCTTGAGCGTTTCCTCGAGGTGCTTGCCGTCAACGGGCTTTGCGAGGTAATCGTCGAAGCCCGCGTCCAGATACATCTCGCGCGCTCCCGAAACGGCGTTCGCGGTCAGCGCGATATACACCGTATCGTAGGAATCACGCTGCTTTTTGAGGATATGCAGCGTCTCTATGCCGTCCATTTCCGGCATCATATGGTCTATCAGCATTATGTCGTAGTGCTTCGCCGCCGCCGCGGAGATCGCCGCCTTACCGGAGGACACCGTGTCTATGCGCACCTTTGTGCGTTTGAGCAGGCCTTTCAGCACATTGAGATTCATTTCGGTATCATCGACCGCGAGGACATTCACGTCCGGCGCAGTGAACGCCGCACAGTTGATATAGCGGGCGGACGCGAGCTCGTAGCGCTTCATATAGTCGCCGACGGGTTCCGCGTTTATCACCTTCTGCGGAATGGTGAACGAGAACTCCGAGCCCTCACCGAAGACGCTCTTTACTGACAAATCGCCCTCCATAAGCTTAAGGAGCTGCCGGGTGATGCTGAGGCCTATGCCGGTGCCTCCGACGGAGCGGGAGGCGTCGCTGTCGCTCGTTGAGAACGCGGAGAACAGCTTTGCCATATCCTCGTCCTTTATACCGATGCCGGTATCGGTGACAACGACCTCGAGGTCGATAAGCTCCGGCTCTCCGGGACGCTCCCTGTGAGCGACCTTAAGCTTCACGGAGCCCTTTTCGGTGAATTTCACGGCGTTGCTGAGCAGGTTCAGCGCGCACTGCTTGATGCGCACCTCGTCGCCGAGCAGCAGGTAGGGTATCCCGCTGCTTATGTCCAGCTCGAGCTTAAGTCCGCGCGGGTCGGTCTTTGCTCGTATCATAGTGACTATATCGTTGATGAGCGAGCTGACGTCGTACTGCTCGGGGCGTATCTCCATTCTGCCCTCCTCGATCTTCGAGAAGTCGAGGATATCGTTCACGAGCGAGAGGAGGGTGCTTCCCGCGTTCTGCACCTTGCCGGCGTAGCCGAGGGTGGCGGCCTCTCTGCTTTCCCGCAGTATGAGCTCATTCAGACCGAGCATGGAGTTTATCGGCGTGCGTATCTCGTGCGACATATTCGCGAGGAACAGCGTTTTTGCCTTGTTCGCTTCATCGGCGCGCTTGCGTTCCGCTTCGAGCTTTTCTATCATCAGCGCGTCCGGGCTCTCGACGGTATAGAAGAACGCGAGGTTTATCATTATTATACCGACGCTCGTGATGAGTATGGGCTTTATGACAAGCTGCACGACCGTTACGGCGATAAAGCTGAACAGCGCTATTATGACCGCGCGGCGCGACTTCTTATCGACCGACCTGCGGTGAACTATCAGCAGGAAGATACTTGCAAGTATATAGATGAAGGCGAACACGAACGCGGAAGTCACCGCGGCGCCCTGCGAATAGTCGCCGTATTCGGAGGTGTCGTAGTAGAAGGGCAGCACTATCGCGCATATTATCGACATAAGCAGCGGCGCTATGCTGTACAGCTTCGGCTTTTTCTCGTTCTTGCAGAGCGCCTTTACATACAGATAAACGAAGAACATAACGCCCGCTATGCTGCTTAGGAACAATATATGTAAAATATGGTTCACGGTGTCCGGGACCGTTTCGCGGTTGTTGACGGTATAGACCGTTATCATATCGAACAGGAGCGACAGGAACGAGCATATCATCAGCCCCGAGTAAAGCGCGTGGTTGTAGGTGGCGCGGCGCTTGACGGAGAAGTATGTGAACGCGAGGTACAGCAGTATCAGCATAGCCGCGATCTCGTGGCGTATCATCAGCACATAGCCGATAAACGTATCGAACAAGCCGTACGCCTCCTTTCTCCTCCCGCTTTTCCGAATGCGGTCATTATGTGTTATTATACCATAAATTCTGTTTTTGGTCAATACGTTTTTGCCGCCCGCCCGAAAGTTTATTTCGGAGGAGCCCTTCTTCGGAAAAATGCACAAGGATATTTGTTGAATATGCTGTATTTTGTGCGGAGCGGGAAAAAAATCATAAAATGTTATTGTTTTTTCGGGATAAATAATGTATAATAGATGTGTACACGTTGAACGCCCGCCGCGCGCGGCGCATCGTGTCCTGCCGTGCGGACAGGATGCCGGACGGTTCTGTGAAAGGAATTATGTACAATGAAAATTACCGAAATATCCGTGCTGCTCTGTGACGATTCCCAGCTTGTTAGAAAGAAGCTCTCCGAGACACTCGGGCGTATCGGCATAACGGCGATCTATCAGGCCGAGGACGGCGAACAGGCTGTTGAGATGTATAAGGAAAACAAGCCGACCCTCGTGTTTATGGACATTGTAATGCCGAAAAAGACAGGTATCGACGCCCTGCGCGAGATAAAGGAGTTCGATCCGTCCGCGAAGGTCGTTATGGCGTCAACGGTCGGCACACAGAAAAACCTGATCAACGCTATCAAAGAAGGAGCCTTCGAGTTCCTCCAGAAGCCTGTCAAGGAAGATGACATATTGAAGGTCATCAATCTTATGCTTAAGGAATGATAAGGGGGAGCTTATGTACACACAGCTTTTCGGACATTATCTCTTGAACAATAAAATAATCGACGCAGACGAGCTTTCCGCTGCGCTCACCGCAATGACGCGCATCAAACCCAAGCTCGGCGCGATAGCCATCGACGCGGGATATATGACCGCGGCACAGGTCGATGAAGTCCACGAGGCACAGCATACCGTCGATAAGCGGTTCGGCGACCTCGCGGTGGAAAAGGGCTTTCTTACGGAAGACCAGACGTTTGAGCTGCTCGCGAGACAGAAAAATTCCAACCTCGTGCTCGGACAGGCTCTTATCGACTTCGGGTTCATCACAAATCAGCAGTTCGAGAACGCGCTCAGCGACTACAAGCGCCGCACCTCGCTCATAGACGGCAAGGACGACGAGGAGCGCATGGAAAAGGAAATGATACAGGTGCTCGGCATAGACAATATGCCGGACAGCGATTTCTACGCGGAATACATACTCCTCTTTATCCGTAACCTTATACGCTTCCTCGGCGACGATTTCTCGTTCGCGGGCGTGTCGCGCAACGTCACGGTCTCGATGAATTACGCAAGCTGTCAGGAGCTAACGGGTGAGATCTCCGCAAAGGTGGCTCTCGGAGGCACGGAGCGAGGATTTATCGGTATAGCCGCAAGATACGCGGGCGAGAACCTCGTAGAAACGGACGGCTATACAAAAGCCTGTGTCGGGGAGCTCCTCAACCTGCAGAACGGTCTGTTCGCCGTAAACGCCTCCAATGACAAGGGCATAGAGCTCGAGCTCACGCCGCAGACCTCGGAGGAGAAGCTTATGATGAACATTCCCGAGAACGGTATCGCCGTCACGCTCAGCTTCTCGTTCGGCGAGATAAAGATCGCCGTAGTCAAGCAATGACCGCTCACAGCAAAGCCGCGCGCCGCGCGGCTTTTTCTTTTTCCGCGTTTTCCCGTCGGAAAACCGTCGGCGTCAATAACCACAATAATACATATTAAAATATAGGTATAGTTACCAAATCTGCTGATTTGTTATTGACTTTAATTATAAAAAATGCTATAATTTATTATGGTTATATATGGCTCTATGACCGTGTAAAGCGTAAAAGTTCCACATTTGTGTTATTTCACCCGAAAGGAATATAATTATTATGGCGGAAATAAATCAGAAAATAGTAAGATGCGATAGATGTAATCAGTTCTACGATGTTTTCAGTTTCACGTCCTGCCCGTATTGCAGCGGTATAGCGCCTCAGCAGGCCAATCCGGGCTACGGCTACGCGCCTCCCGCTCCCGGGAACGGCAGTTTCAGCCGCACGGTGGATCCTTATTCCGGCGGGACGGGTAATTTCAGCAAGACGATAGACCCCTATGCAAGCAGTTCACAGGCGGGCAGTTTTTCGCCCACTATAGACCCGGATGCTCCCAAAGCCGGCAGCTTCAGCCGCACGATAGCTCCCGAAGGGGCACAGGCGAACCGCGAAATGAGTGAGACCGTATATGTTGACGAAGGAGTTCCTAACGGCTCCGGCTCACCCGTGGTAGGCTGGATAGTCGTAATAAACGGCAATGACTGCATAGGCAAGGACTTCCGCATACATACCGGATACAACAGCATCGGAAGAAAGAGCGGCGATATCGTCATCACAGGCGATAATTCGATATCGGGCGAGAAGGATTCTATGATCGTGTATGAGCCCGACACAAAGCAGTTCTACATAAGCCACGACTCCGGAAAGAACGTGCTTTCCGTGAACCATGAGCCCGTTATCGGCGGCTCCGTTGAGCTCCACCCCTACGACCTTATCCGTGTAGGCAAGACCGAGCTCGTATTCATACCGCTCTGCGGCAAACGGTTCAGCTGGAAAGAGGGACTTGCGAATGGATGAACGCTTGATAAACGGCTTTTTCAGCGGCGATGACGACGGGAATACGACGGCGGAGCTCGCCGCGGGGACAACAAGCGCTTCCGAGGACGCGAGCGGCGCTTCGGATTACTTCACGACGGCTCCCGACAGCGCGGCTCCCGGAGACGAGCACGTCGGGACTTATCCGGACGGGGAGGACCCCGACAGCAGACCGCTTTTCACGTCCGCTCCGGAGGCGAGCGACGGCGGCGCGGGAATGCTGACGACAACGGCGCCCGGCTCGGAGAGCGAAACGACGTCCGCTCCGGAGACTTCGGAAACAACTTCGGAAGCGACCTCGGAGATAACGGCCGCCGAACCGGCAGCCGATGACTCCGAGATAATGCCGGAGACCGAGACCGCGGCGGAAACTCTCGCCGAGACGACAGCCGATACCGGCGCTGCGCAGAATACGCAGTCCGGCGGCAATGATACGCTGCTCATCACTGTTATAATAGTAATGGGCGTACTGATACTCGGGCTTATCGTCCTGCTTATAGTTAAGTCTGTGACGGCAAAGCGCCCGAGATATACACCCTTACCGATACAGGTGCCGCCGCAGATGCCCCCGCAGGGCATAAGGGCACAGCAGATAGGGCGGACACAGATGCCCGGGCAGTTGAA
>JAFTAG010000140.1 GCA_017458655.1 Ruminiclostridium sp.
CCATTCGCACCGCCCTAAAGCCGTCATATTGCACAAATTTTCCTTGACATACGACAGTATGCCTGCGAAAAATTTGTACAATCTGCCGACTTTATGTCGGCACGCCTGAACGACAATAGGTTTTTAGAGGAGCCCTTAAGAAATTCTATGTGCAGGCAGCCTCTTTGACGAGACGGCGACGGAATTAAGCGGGAAAGCCCCGATTTATCGCTGTCGCGCTCACATCGGGGTACTCTCCGTACATCAGGCCACTGCGGAAAAGAACAAGCTTGTATGTGCTGCCGGGTCGGGCGCTCGGCTCGACGATAGTCTCCGGCAGTTTGTCGGCTCGCATTGTGTCAAATAGAACGGACTTGCCGTGTAAGCACAGCGAGAAATGAATATCTCGGCATTATGTCGGAGTGTCATGCTCGCCTCGGGCGGAGTCTGTACAGACTTGTAATAGGAGCAGTTACTATAAAGGCAACCTCCAAAAACCCTGTTTTTAGAGAATATGGCGACGGTATAATGCGGGTTTGCGCCCGCAGCAATTGCGTTAGAAGAGGTTTTTAGAGGTTCCCTAAATTCAAATGCGAAGGCAATACAGTTTTTTCGAAAGAGTGGGGGTTTGGGGGAGAGGAAACCTTTCTTCCAAGAAAGGTTTCCTTTCCCCCAAGCGGCTCGCCCTCAGGCGAGACACTTCTCTCAAGCGAAGCGGCCTCTCATCTCTCCCGAGCGTAAGCGGCTTCTGTGTCTCTCCGCGCTCAATACGTCAGGACTATCTCCTTACCGCCGAGGAAGTTATCGACGTTGGAGAAAAGCTGGGTGGTGTACATCTTGCGGGTCTTGAAGAGATTGCTGCCGTTGAGCTCGATGATGACCTTGCGGTCGGTGTTGGAGCTGTAGAAGCGGACGGTGTCCTTGCCGTTTATCCCGTCTTTCTTATCGGAATAGTTATAATTTATCTCCGCTATGAGGTCGCCCTTGTCCTCATCGAAGTAGAGCTCCTCACCCGACGCGGAAATGAAATACTGGTAGAGATCCTTGACGGGCTGGTCGGCGGTTGGCTCACCGTTTAAGGTGAAGCTGTGCTCGTCCTGCTCCTCCTCGGTCGCTGCCTTGACCGTCTTAACGCCTATGTCGAGTGTCCTGCCCTCGGCGTCGCTGTAGGTAACGCTGTCAAGCGAGTAGATATACGGCATCAGGAACATCTTGGAGATAAGCTGCTCGGGATATATCTGCATAGCGGCGATGCTCGAAGCGTCAAACCGGTACAGCACGTCCGGCACCTCGCTCGATATGCCGTAGAAGCCGCTCACCTTTTGGGTCTCGGTGCCGTCCTCGTTCGTCGTGGTATCGACTATCGCTTTGCCGAGCGTAACGGTGTACGTTTTTATGCTGGATTCCGTCGTTATCACGCAGAGCGGCTCGGTGAGCCCCGCGAGCTCGCGCACCTTGTCGTTCAGGCCTACGCCCTCGCAGGACGCGGCTTTCAGGCCGAAAATACTGTACATAAAATTCGGCGAGTCGGTAAGATCGGCATACGCGGAGTACGGCGTCACCATACGGTAGGAATACACCTGTATGTCGTCCGCGTTCTCGGGCTTTATGCTCTCGATCACGAGCGGGACTTCAAGGTCGAAGCGTTCCACCGTCATCTTCTTTACTTCCTCGCTCGTTGCGTCGTAGTCCGGCACCGCTTCAAGCTCCACAAAGCCGTATTTGTTCCCGAGGAAGTCGCTCACCCTGCTCTTGTTGAGCGTATAGACGTTCTTGTCGTCGGCCGTGATGTACAGCGCCGTTGAGGAGTTCGGGACATCTATCCCCACCTTCAGCGTGAATTCCGTCCCGTCCGTGAATTTCGCGGTAACAGACGCCCTCGGCGCGTCAAGCCCGTATTTGGCAAGCTCCGAGCTGTCCGCGACCTCCTCGGCGAACTCCTTCGCTTCGAGGGAAATGACATTTCCCACATCGGTGGAAAGTGTGGAATGATTTAGCGGCGCGGCGGCTATGTCCGTTATCGTCCATTCGATGTTCCCGTCGTCGGTGCTGCCGCTCGGTGTAATCGAGAAAGTGCCGCTTTCGTTGGTGACTTCCACGCTCGCGGTATCGCTCTCCTCGCGGTCGCAGAGCGTGAGGAGAGCCGCTTCCTCTATCGCGAGGGTCTGATCCTCCGCCCCGGTCTCCGCCGCAATATCATTATCCTTTGCGGGTGCGGTGAGCAGTAAAGCGGCAGTGACACCGCCGAGCACGGCGAGCCCCGTTCCCGATAATATCAGTATTCTTGCGTTTTTCTTCATAGTATCTCCTGTTTAGTCTCCCCCGCCTTATCATTTGCATTTCCCCCGCCGAAGGCGGGGGAAATGCGTATCTTCGGCACAGTCGGGAATGCGTTTGTTGCTGCGTATAATGCTATCCCCACCAAATTGGTGGGGAACATAATAAAGGGCACCTCTAAAAACCTCTTGCCGCCCATTCGCACCGCCCTAAAGCCGTCATATTGCACAAATTTTCCTTGACATACGACAGTATGCCTGCGAAAAATTTGTACAATCTGCCGACTTTATGTCGGCACGCCTGAA
>JAFTAG010000141.1 GCA_017458655.1 Ruminiclostridium sp.
GGCATACTGATAGGCGAGGGAATGAAGGCCGCGGAAGCGGTGGCGAACGTCGGAACGGTCGAGGGCTACAACAACTGCGGCATAGCGTTCCGCACGGCACAGAAGCTCGGCGTGAGAACTCCCATAATCGACGAGCTGTACAGGATATGCTTCGAGGACAGAACGCCCCCCGAGAGCGTCCGGAGCCTTATGACCCGACCGCAGCGCCACGAGCGCGAACACTACTGGAACAAGTGACCTATACTCTCGCCGAAGTACGAGAGTCGATCATATTCACCCATAACAAGGAGGAAAAATCAAATGATAACAAACATCCCGCAGGTAAAGCTCGGTATCGTCGCAGTTTCGAGAGACTGCTTCCCGATCGCGCTTTCGGAGAAAAGACGCGCCGCGATAAAGGCGGCTTACAAGGGCGAGCTCTATGAATGTCCCGTTACCGTCGAGAACGAACTCGATATGCTCAAAGCGGTGGAGGACGTGAACAAGCAGGGCTGCAACGCTCTCGTCGTGTTCCTCGGGAACTTCGGCCCCGAGACTCCCGAAACGCTGATAGCCAAGGAATTTGACGGCCCGTGTATGTTCGTAGCGGCGGCAGAGGGCGACGGCGATATGATAAACGGCAGAGGCGACGCTTACTGCGGTATGCTCAACTGCTCGTACAATCTCGGAATGCGCCACCTTAAGGGCTATATCCCCTCTTACCCCGTGGGCACTGCCGACGATATCGCTAAGATGATCGCCGACTTCGTTCCGATCGCAAGAGCTTATATTGGTGTTACCAACTTAAAGCTTATCACATTCGGTCCGAGACCGCAGGACTTCTTCGCCTGCAACGCCCCGATAAAGGGTCTGTACGAGCTCGGCGTCGAGATAGAGGAAAACTCCGAGCTTGATCTGCTCGTATCCTTCAAGGAGCACAAGGGCGACCCGCGTATCCCCGAGCTCTGCGCCGAAATGGCAAAGGAAATGGGCGAGGGAAAATATTATCCCGAGATGAACGAGAGAATGGCGCAGTTCGAGCTGACGCTGCTCGACTGGGCGGAAAAACACAAAGGCGCCCGCAAGTACGTCGCGTTTGCCGACAAGTGCTGGCCGGCATTCCCGTCGCAGTTCGGCTTTGAGCCCTGCTATGTGAACAGCCGCCTTGCTTCGAGAGGCATACCCGTTTCCTGCGAGGTGGATATCTACGGCGCGCTCAGCGAGTACATCGGCATCTGCCTGTCCGGCGATACCGTCACGCTGCTCGATATCAACAACTCTGTTCCGCAGTACATCTACGACGAGGACATCAAGGGCAAGTATGACTACAAGCTCACCGATACGTTTATGGGCTTCCACTGCGGCAATACCCCCGAGTGCAAGATGTGCTCCGACAGAGCCGTAAAGTACCAGCTCATTCAGCACAGACTGCTCGAGCCCGAGGGAAGCGAGCCCGATTTCACACGCGGAACGCTCGAAGGCGACATAGCGGCGAGCGATGTTACGTTCTATCGCTTACAGTGCGACTCCGACGGCATTCTCCGCTCGTACATAGCGGAGGGCGAGATACTTGATGTCAAGACCCGTTCGTTCGGCGGCATCGGCATTTTCGCCATCAAGGAAATGGGGCGCTTCTACAGACACGTTCTCATCGAAAAGCGCTTCCCGCACCACGGAGCCGTTGCTTTCGGTCACTACGGCAAGCTGCTGTACGACACGTTCAGACTGCTCGGCGTGAAGGATATCGGCTTCAACCGCCCGAAGGAGATGCTCTACACCACGGAGAATCCCTTCGACAGATAAAAGGTCTTAAATTTCACGGCTTTACGGATATTTTGCGGAAAATATCGCAAGATATAGTTGTTCCGTCACAGTCTGTCCTCCGTCGGGGGGACAGACGACTATCCGCAAAGGTCGTGAGTTTATGAATATGATAGTCTGCGGCAGGAATTGCCGCTATCAGAGGGACGGTTACTGCTGCCTCGAGGGCAGAGCCGTCATAACAAACGCGGTGAGCTCACCTTGCTGCTATTACACCGAGTCGGGCAGCGATGAAAACGATAACAGCGACAGCGACGCGATGTGAAACGGCAGGCCGGGCCCGTAAAGAAAAGGAGAATTTGCAGCAAATGATGAAAACGAAGAAGATAGCCGCTATAGCGCTGTCCGCTCTGCTTGCGGCAACGGCGGGCGCCTGCGGAGGCGGCGGCGGAAGAACCACACAGGCGGCGGGCGGTGAGACTACGGCGGCGCCGCAGGACGCGGCCGCACCGGCAGCGACCACCACAGAAGACCCGAACAAGGCTTACGATACCACCGCGAACTATGAAGAGATCGCGGAAAATATCGAGATCGACACCGCGAATGAGGCCGGCGCGGGCAAGAACTATGTTTCCGGCGAAAAGGCCGGTACGCTCAACGCGCTCTGCTACTACGAATTCACCAACGTAGCCCCCGAGAACGATATCCTTAAGCTGTACGCCGACCGTTTCGGCGGTACTGTCGAGGTGACTATGTGCACGTCGCTCGAATATATGGAGAAGCTCGGCGTTTACATAGCTTCCGGAGACTCCCCCGACCTCGTAAGATATGAGTGGGAGATGATACCGAGCGGTATTATCCAGAACCGCTTCCAGCCGCTCGATGACTGGCTCGACATAGAGTCTCCCGTCTGGTCGGATATGAAGGATGTTATCGAGAGCTTTGCTTACAACAACAAGCATTACTATTTCCCGCAGACGATGCAGGCGAACTACGGTATCGTATATAATACCGGTGCTGTGGAGGCTGTCGGCGGCCGCGATCCTATGGATCTCTACTTTGCGGGCGAATGGACATGGACAGAGTTTGAAAATCTGCTCAGACAGTGGATGGCAGACAGCAGCGACCATATCGGTATCGCAATGGGCGAGAGCTCCGCGCTCCACCTTGCCGCAACCGCCGGTGTCGCGGCTATCCAGTTCGACGGCAAAGAGATCATCAACAACCTGCGTACTCCGCAGGTAACAAAGACGATGCAGTTCGTCGAGGGTCTCGCGAAGGAAGGCTATGTATGGCCGGAGTGGCGCGACCCGGGCGAAGGCTTCAAAGACGGTAAGCTGATGTTCTACATCATGCCTATCGAATGGGCGCTCGGCAGTGCTCAGAAGGTACACTGGACAAACAACCTCGAGGGTGAGGTGCGCGGCGTACCGATGCCCAGAGACCCCGACAGCGATACCTACAGCATTCTCGGCAATACCTACGGCTACCTTATCCCGTCCGGTGCCAAGAACGTTCAGGGCGCCGTATCGTGGATCCTCGCGGGAAGGATATACTCCACCGACCCCGATGTCGTACAGGCGAAGCGCGATCTTATGATGTATGACGGCCCGTATTATTACCCGAAGTGCACCAAGTGCAAGCACCAGTTCGACAGCGAATACGGCGAGGAAGGCGAGACCTGCCCCGAGTGCGGCGAGCCGAGAAGAGCCAAGTATAAGGAGACCTACGACGAAAGACAGATGCAGGTGCTCGACGATATGGTCGATCCCAACAAGTTCACCTTCCTGTTCGACTGCCACCGCGGCTTCGGTACCGACCTTACCACTACGATCAAGAAGATCTTCGATGACCCGATGAAGGGCACCGATACCTATACCAGACTTCTTGAGGAGAATTATAACGTCATCGAGACCTCACTCCAGCCCTACAGAGACCTCATAGCCGAGGCGCTCGCAGGGTGAGTCTCATCAAGCGGCACGCCGGACCCAATGTTATTTATTTGCGAGACTTATGCGCAATTGCGAAATAGTCTTAAAAACGATGCTCCCGTGCATTTCGATGTGCGGGAGTTATCATAAGAGGTGACATTTTTATGAAAGACGAGATACGCCGGCGCTTATTTGAGCTTCGGGACACGGAATACCGCGATTTTAATGCCGGGATCATCAACAATATCCCGAAGGAGCGTATCATCGGCGTGAGGTCGCCGGAGCTGAAAAAGCTTGCCGCGGAATATAAAGGGCGGGACATGGGCGCGTTCCTTGCCGGCCTGCCGCATAAATACCACGAGGAGAACTGCCTGCACGCGCAGCTCCTCAATGTGATGAAGGTCTATGAGCAGTGTATGCGTGAGACGGAGCGGTTCCTGCCGTATATCGACAACTGGGCGGTATGCGATTCTCTCGCGCCGAAGGTCTTCGCAAAGCACAAGCCCGAGCTGCTGAAAAAGATACCCGTCTGGCATTCCTCCGGGCAGACCTACACGATACGCTTCGGGACGGGTGCGCTCATGCGGTGGTTCCTTGACAGCGATTTCGACGTGCGGTACGCAGATATGGCGGCCGCGGTGCGCTCCGACGAATATTATGTGAATATGATGACCGCATGGTATTTCGCCACCGCGCTCGCAAAGCAGTACGACGCGATACTGCCCTACATAGAGCAGCGCCGCCTCGACCCGTGGACGCACAACAAAGCGATACAAAAAGCGATCGAGAGCCGCCGCGTTTCCGATGAGCACAAGGATTATCTGCGCACTCTGAAAGTATGACGGAACAATGCTCCCCTGCATACGGCGGGGGAGCATTGTTGCGCAGTCGGCGCGACGAAACGGCACCTGCCCCACCTCATACCGATCCCTTATCAAAACAATGAAAAGTTTCGTATCTCGTCACGATCCAAATAGCGGCGAAGCCGCATCATAACTATTCACTATTCATTCTTCACTATTCACTATTCATTATTTCTGTGTCAGTGAAGAGTGAAGAATGAATAGTTATGGTTGCACTCCGCGCTTATTTTTATGGTGAGTTATCCGGGTGATCACATTATCAATTATTTAAAGGGCACCTCTAAAAACCTCTTGCCGCCCATTCGCACCGCCCTAAAGCCGTCATATTGCACAAATTTTCCTTGACATACGACAGTATGCCTGCGAAAAATTTGTACAATCTGCCGGCTTTAGGGCGGCACGCCTGAACGACAATAGGTTTTTAGAGGAGCCCTAAAGATGCTGTTTTCAAGCAAGCGGCCGAAAGCACACTGTGCCAATGAGGCCGACAACAGGTGAGATCGGTCGGTACAACGAATCGTCGTTTCCATTATTATTTTTGAAAGGAAGAATTGAAAATGAGTGCATTAAAAA
>JAFTAG010000142.1 GCA_017458655.1 Ruminiclostridium sp.
CACGGCCGGTTCCTTTGCAAGCGGTATCTTCCGCTGCACGCCGTCTATCAGCGCGCCTATCCACATCGTATCGGACATCGGGATATTCTCGACCGTGATCTTTAGTGATGTACCGCCGAAATTGAATTTTATGTTGCTGCCCGCGTAAATGATGAGGGGAGCCTTCGGGTCGCTGTGATCGGTTCTTCCCATATAACGGAATGCTTTGTTGTCTGCCGTGAATACTGCCATTATTGATACCTGCCTTTTTCTTTTTCTATATCATACCACATTTTTACGTTTTTTTCAAGCGTTGTTAACAATTTAACGGGAAAATGAAGATCTGTGTTTCTGTCTCTCCGTCTCCGGCGGGAAGACAGAAACACAGATCATCTTAAATTGCGGATAGTGATCTTTCGGGTGTTTATGCTTCCCGAAGCCCGGTGTTCCCCGTAAAAAATATCCACTTGACAAAAGCCGTCAAATGTCGTAAAATGTAGTTTGGGTCAATTTCGGGAAAGGACGTGAGAGTATGCTGACACGCAGGCAGAAAAACTCCATACGCGGCGTGACCGCGGCTCTGACGTGCAGCGCCATGCTCGCGGGCGTCCTTATTTATGTGAATATTTCCAACGCGACACAGGTTGAGCTCGTAAAGCTCTCCGAGATACTCGAGGGCGCGGTGGCATATTCCGACGACAACGATGATACGCCGTCCGTAACGCTCGCAAGCGACGAGCTTATGGAAACTATGTTCGGCGACGAGCTTGAGGACTATCACAGGGAATCCTTCCCGGAGCTGATAGCCTCCACGACCCCTGCGAGCGTTACATATATCCCGCCCGGCTCGGAGGAAGCGTCGGCAACTCCCGATATCACCGAGAGCGGCGATACCGCATTGAGCGAGGAGACCGTTCGGCTTATACCGCTCGACCCGAACGATATAACCGCCATTTCCACCGACCTTGACCTTTTCACGACGCAGACCACGACCACCGTTACCGAGCCTCCCGAAACCTCGGAGACCGCAGCGGAATCGACCTCCGGGAATGCGGATATCGAGATAACGACGCAGCCGCCGGTGACTTTCCCGACCTTTGTGTCGTCCTCGGGAACAGTCGCTTCCACTACGACCACGCGCATTACCACCACCACTACCACTACTGCCGTCACTGTAACGACAACTACGTCCGCGACGACCACCCGCGCGACGACGACAACTCCCAAGACCACAGCGAAAACTACCGCTCCGAAGGAGACAACGACCTCCAAGACCGTGTTCACCAATGTCGGCGGCGGTACGTTCTCGGACGATGACGAGATATACCTTACAATGTTCAAGCTCGTGAACAATGCGCGCAAAGAGGCGGGGCTGAAGGAATTGTGGTATTCCGCCCGTGTTCATGATGTGTGCAGATTAAGAACGCAGGAGCTTACGTCCTACTATTCTCACACCCGCCCCGACGGCTCGAAGTTCAGCACCGCATTCAAGGAGATCGGCATAGCGTACAGGAAGTGCGGCGAGAATATCGCCTACGGCCGCAATATGTTCAAAACACCGGAGGAAGTGTTCAAGGCGTGGATGGATTCCGAGACGCACCGTGAGAACATTCTCGCCGAGGACTACGACTGCTGCGCGTTCGGACTGAGCGTGCTGACCGTAGGGAAGGACACATATTATTACTGGTCGCAGGAATTCGCAAAATTCTGATAATATCCCGCTGTGAACGGAAGTACGGTGTTCATGGCGGGAGCTTTTATATTTTTCTGCCGATGCAGCGATCGTTTTCCGTGCTTGTTATTTCGACTGTGACAATGTCGTGGCGCTGTGCGTCCGAGCCGTAAATGCGTACGGGAATGTAGTTCGGAGTGAGCCCCTCCGCGTAGTCCGGAGATGTGCGCTTTTGTATAAGCACATCGTACCGCTTGCCGATGTTCATAGTGAGGTGTTTTTTGTACACCTCGGCGGCAGCCTCCGACATCAGACGGTAACGCTCGGCTTTCACGCTTTCGGGAATGTGCCCGGGGAGCTTCGCGGCGGCCGTGCCTTTGCGCACCGAGTATGTGAAAACGTGTATGCGGGCAAATCCCGCAGTTTTGGCAAATTCCAGCGAACGGGCGAATTCCTCGTCTGTCTCGCCGGCAAAGCCCACCATGATGTCGGTGGTGATCGCGCAGCCGGGGAAGCTCTCCCGCAGCTTTCCGACCACGCGCATATACTCCGCGGTGTCGTAGTGTCTGTTCATACGTTTGAGGGTCTCGTCGCAGCCGCTCTGCACCGAAAGATGAAAATGCGGGCAGAGCTTCGGGCAGGCGGCGAGCTTTTCTATCAGCGCGTCGGTCATCATATCGGGCTCGAGCGAGGAAAGCCGCACGCGGACGATACTGTCCGGCAGGGAAGCGGCATTCACCGCGTCTGCGAGGTCTGCGCCGATATCGCTGCCGTAGCGTGAAAGGTTTATCCCGACGAGCACGACCTCGCGATGTCCCTCGTCGGCGCAGAGGCGGGCTTCATCGGCTATCGGAGCAAGCTCCCGCGAGCGCACCCTGCCGCGCGCATACGGTATCACACAGTAGCTGCAATAGCGGTCGCAGCCGTCCTGTATCTTGATGAATGCGCGCGTTCTTCCCGAGTTGTCGGGGAGCCCCTGCTCCTCGTATTTCCCGGGCAACATCATATCCGCACGGTATTCGCCTTTTTCGAGGAATTCCCGTACCAGCCGCGGTATCTCGCCGCGCTTTGCTGTTCCGGCAACTATCTCCGCTCCGGAGCGCGCCGCCTCGTCCGGGTACGCCTGCGGGTAGCACCCCGTCAGCACTGTGACGGCTCCGCCCGACTGCTTCTTTGCGGCGCTGACTGCGTGGGAAGCTTTTCTGCTGCCCTTGTCCGTCACCGTGCAGGAATTGATGATAACTATATCGGCGTCGGAAAGCTCCTCACAGCGCTCGAATCCCGCGGCGGTCATAGCCTTTTCGATGACGGTGCTCTCGTATTGGTTGACCTTGCAGCCGAAGGTCTGTACTGTAAATTTCATAGATATGCAGCTCCTGTGTGGTGAAAATTGCACAAAATTCAACGCTATTTTCTGTAAATATAGCATAAATCTCCGAATTTGTAAATAAACGCTTGACATTCTCCGAAAATCTGCTATTATATTAAATAAGATACGGGAGAGATATAAAACAAACACCGTATCAATATACAGATGAGGACGGTACGAGATGACCAAGGCACTGATAAGACTAAAGAGCATAGACGACGTCAAGACGTTCGTGAAAAAAGCAAATGACCTCGACTGCGACGTTGACCTTTCGCTCGGGAAGTACACCGTGGACGGAAAATCAATAATGGGTATCTTCAGTCTTGACCTCAGCCGCGATATCGAAATGACGGTACACAGCGACAAAGCGACCTTCCTCGACGCTGTCGCGGAGTTCCTTGTAAAAGAGAACTGAGCGGCGCGAAACACGGCACAAATTACAGAAAGTGCGGAACAAAAGAGAGTTAAAACCCAAAACATTTAGGAAAGGACCTGAAAGCTATGAAAGAATTCAATGTTAAGATCGAAACTATCAACGATGTAAAGAAGTTCGTATCCACCGTTATGACGTTCAATTACGATATTGATCTCATTTCCGGCAGATATGCAATCGACGCGAAGTCTATCATGGGTCTGTTCAGCATCGACCTGTCCAAGGAGCTCAAGCTCGTTGCTCATACGGACGATACCGCCGAGCTCGAAAAGGCTGTCGGTGAATTCATCGTCAAGTGATCCAAAAATACTTACGCATTACACGACCCCGCAGAGTTACGCGGGGTCTTTTTCTGTCCGACGGTGTTCCTCAGAAGTTCGTCTTGTAGAAATATTCGAGCGGCAGCCCCGATTCCCGTATCTTCCCGGCATAGTAAACTCCCACAAAGCGGTAATGCCACGGCTCATAGATAATGCCGGTCACATTCTCGTATTCCCGCGGGTAGCGCAGGATAAAACCGTATTTGTGCGCATTCTCGCTGAGCCAGCGGAACTGCTCGGTATTCTCGAAATCGTCGGTGACATCGTCGTGCGTTTCCCACCAGTCGGGAGTCAGTATATCCAGCGCGAGCCCGGCGTTATGCTCGCTCGTATAGGGCAGGGCTATCTCCTTTTCCGCGAGCACGCGCGCCTCCTTGCTGCTGTAGCCGCTCCGTATCAGGCGCTGTATATAGCTTTCGAGGTTCTCCTGCTGCTTTCGGACGCTGCGGTATGCCGATACCACCGTCAGCTCGACCCCGTCGGCGGCCGCGTCGGCTATCATTTCCCGCGCGTAGCCCGCACAGCGCTCGTCGAGCTGAAAATTCCCCTGTACGGTGTCCAGCCCGACCGTGAAATCCTTGCGCAGCGGGTTGTCGGCGTTTATCAGATAGTACGCCCACAGGTTGTCGGCGCGCTGCTCCGTCGCCGCGGGAATGTCGTTCTGCGCGGTCTTCAGCCGCTGCGAATCGGCAGGGAAGTGGTTCGTGAATATCCTGATGCCGATGAAAAGCACGTATATCAGCAGCGTTACTATCATTACAGACAACGGCTTCATTGAACCCCCCCTTTTTTTATGGCTCTTATCCGATAGATGTGGGTGAGATTTGACCGCATTTATTCCACGGTCATATTGACAACGAGCCTTCGGTGTCAATTTAATGACGCGCGTCCGTGCGCGTCTTTGTTGACACCTACTAATGCGTCCTGCATTACGATGATTGCAGTAGTCCGGCAGCACGGGCAGCACCCGCCCGTTGGGCAGATGCTGCCGCAGTAGTCCCTTCCGGGGCTATCTGCCAGCTACACAGCCTACTACAATCAAACTCATTGTCAATATGCTTTCGCGGCATAAACGCTGCCTCGGTGCTTTTCACGACCCACACTTACCGGAGAAGCCTCTTTTTTATTCGCAATTGTCAGCTGATGATCTTCACCTTTGTGTCGAGCTGCCCGGTCTCCGGGTCGATCTGCTTGGTGACGGTGAGCTGCCTGTCAATGCGGCTCTTCAGCCCGTCAACGTGCGAGATTATGCCGATAAGACGGTTGCTGCCGGAAAGCTCCGACAGCACGGACACCGCCCTGTCAAGCGAGTTTTCGTCGAGTGAGCCGAAGCCCTCGTCTATGAACATCGTGTCGAGATCTACGCTCGAACGCGACTGTATCTCGTCGGAGAGCCCGAGCGCCAGCGCCAGCGCCGCCTTGAAGGATTCCCCGCCCGAAAGCGAGCGCACATCGCGCACCGACCCGTTGAAGTTGTCTGTGATGTCAAGGTCGAGCCCGCTCTTGCCCGACTTCGATATCGGCGTTCTGCGGCGCGTGAGCTCGTACTGCCCGTTCGTCATACGCCCCAGCCTAAGGTTCGCGAGCGCTATTATGCGGTCGAAATACGCGGTCTGCGCATACGCTTCCAGCGTTATCTTGTCGCGCCCGGTAAGCGTCCCGTTCGCGGTATCGGCGAGCGTTCGCATCGGTATAAGTTCCTTCTCGACGGCGGCGGCTCCCTCCGCAGCTGCGGCTATCTTTTGCAGCAGACCGCGGTTCGCCAGCAGCACGGCGCCCACATCCTTCTGCATACCGAGCAGCTTTTCGCGCAGTGCGAGGAGTTCCCCGCGGCGAAGCTTCTCGGCGGAGCCGTCCGTTTCCGGGGCAAGCGAGATAAGCTGCTCGAGCGTGGTCTTTTTGCCGGATAATTCCGCGAGCTGCCTGCCGCAGCGTTCAAGCTCATTCTGCGCCCGCTCGTTTTCCTTTTCTATAGCGAGCTTCTCTGCGGTCATCTTTTCGATGTGCTTCTGCGCCTCTGAACGGCTTTCGTACCCGAGCTTTGCTGTAAGCTCGTCGGTGCGGCGCTTTATTTCCTCGGCGGCTGCATTTGCCGCGGCTATCCCGTTCCCGGTCGAAGCGGCGTTCCTGCGGCATTCCGCGGCCTGTTCCTCTTTTTGCGGAAGCTGTACATTTATCTCGAGGCGGCGCTCAACGCACTTTGCGGAAATTTTTACGTCACGGCCGTATCCCGAGATGAGCTTGTCATACTCCGAAAGCGCACTGCGGGCGGCTTCGGCGGAACTCTCCGTAAGTCCTGTCCCGAGCAGCTCCTCACATCGCTTCGCAAGCTCGCCGCGCATGGCTTCCGTTCGTCCGGTAAGCTCCGTTATGCGGTCTTTGAGCTGTACGGCGGCCGAGGTGAGCTCCGTTTTTCTTGCGGAGCGCTTTGCGGCAACGTTCAGCCGCATCGTGGTCTCCGTGACCTGCGCGGAGCATTCCGACAGAAGCGCGGCAATATCGGCTGCGAGCGTGTCCGCAGGCATATCCTCGCCCGTCAGCCTTTTGTAGTCCTTGCCGAGCGACTCGAGCATATTGCTCAGCGCGCCGGAAAGCTCGCCCGAACGTATGCTCGCGGCATTGGTGTCCGCGCTGAGCTTCGAGCGTTTTGCTTCAAGCGCTTTGAGCTCGGCCTCGGAAACGGCGTTCTCGGGCGCTTCGGCAGGGCGGGGGTGCGAGGTCGAACCGCATACCGGGCAGGGCTCCCCGTCGCGCAGTCCGGACGCGAGTATGCCCGCCTGCTGGTCGTAGAAACGGCGCTGCCTGTCTATGAATTCCCGCTCCGCCTCCGAATACGCGGCACGCAGCGCGATATATCCGCTGTTGGCCTTTTCAGCGGCGGCACGGGTCTTTTCGTATTCCTTCGCGTTCGCTGCAAGAACGTTCAGCGCGTCCTTGCGCGTGTTGAGCTCCGAACAGCGCTCTTTCAGCTCCGCGAGCTCGTTATCGCTGTCGGTAAGCTTTGTCAGCTCGTCCGAAAGGCTCGCGTATTTTGCGCTGAGCCCGGAAAGCTCCGATGTCAGCGAGTTGAAGCTCTTGCAGTCGTTCATGAAAGCTTCCAAGCGTGAACGCTTTTCTTCCGCATTTTCAAGCTTTGAGCGTGCCGACGCGAGTGTGGCCTCCGCGCCCTCCAGCCCGGAAAGCTCGGCTTTGAGCGCGTCGATATCGCCGAGCAGCCCCGTCAGCTTGTCCTCGTACATTCGCAGCCGCTTTACCGCTTCCGATGCCTCGTGACGCTTCGCGATAAGCTCGGCGTTCCTGCTGTCGAGCTCGCCGAACAGCTCCATTGAGTCGGCGGCGGTCTGTATCTTCAAGGTCAGCTCCTCGGCGCGGGGGAGCTTCTTCGCGGCGCTGTCGAGGGCGAGCTTCAGTCGGGTGTTCTCCCCGTTCAGCTCCGCGAGCTTATGGTTCACGGCATCGAGGTCCCGGCGGTTCTTTTCGGCGGCTTCGGCCTTTGTGATGACCTCCCCGAGCGCGGAAAGCTCTGCGTCCGTCTCTTTCAGCTGCCCGCCGAGCTGTATGTCGAGCTGCTCCTGCTCCGCGGTGATGTCACGCAGCAGCGCGTTCATCTCGTTTTGCGGCATCTCACCGCGTTTTGCGCGTTCGAGCTCCGGCAGCAGCGGGTCGTCCGGGCTGCACGAGAACGCGCCGATATACTGCTTCACCTCGCCGGAGCGCAGCTTGTAGAGCTCATCGAGCTCGCGGCATTTTGCGGTGAAGCCCTCCTGTATCCGCTTGAAAATGTCGGTCTTGAATACGCGCCGCAGTATCTCCACGCGCTCCTCGGTGCTCGCCGTCAGGAGCTTCACGAAGTCGCCCTGCGCTATCATCACCGTTCGGGTGAACTGTCCGCGGTCAACGCTGATTATCTCGCGAATCTTTTCGTTCACATCACCTATCTTTGTGAGAACGCTCCCGTCGGGCAGGGTGAGCTCCGCCTCCGCGGGTTTTCTGGTAAGCCGCTCACTGCCGCGCTTTGCGGGGCGTTCGTATTCCGGGCTGCGGCGAACGGTGTAGATGCTGCCGTCATACGCGAAGGTGAGTATCACCTCGGTCACGGCGTCGGGGGAAGCGTATTTTGAGCGCAGCGTGGACGGAAGCCTGCTCTCGCCGCTCGCTTCGCCGAACAGCGCGTAGGTTATCGCATCGAAGATCGTGGTCTTTCCCGCACCCGTCTCACCGGTTATCAGATACAGCCCGTTCGTGCCGAATCTGTCCATTTCGATCACGGTTTTGCCGGAATATGAACAGAAAGCGGAGATAGTCAGCTTTAACGGTCTCACAGCCCCGCCTCCTTTTCAAGTATCTCGGTTATGATGCGCTCTGCCGCCTCCCGACGCTCCCCATCGAGCTCGGTGCCGTTCTGCTTTTTGTAGAGTTCGGCGAATATCTCGATGTGCGGTCTGGCTTCCTCCTCGATGACCTCGGGGGAGTCGGTGAGCCGCGTGCGCTCATTGTCGTAGCGCAGTTCGCAGAGCCGATGAAATACGGCGCGGAGCCTTCCTGCGGCATCGGGTATAGGGTCGCTGTCGGTGAGTATCGCCAGAACGTAGTCGTCGGCAGCTCCGCCGCTGTTCATAAGCTCGTCGAAGCTGCCCTTGACCTTCACCATATCGTGAAGCGGCGTCAGGGGGAGCGTCCGTATCGTTACAGCGCCGTTCCCGTCGAGCTCGCCGACGGTGACGCTTTTCTCCTGCTCGCTCTCCGAAAAATCGTATTTCATCGGTGTCCCGCAGTATCTTATCCTTTCGGAAACGTTCTGCGGGCGGTGGATATGCCCGAGCGCGGTATAGCCGAATTTCCCGAAGACTGCGGTATCGACCATATCGGAGCCGCCGACGGATACAGCGCTCTCGGAGCCGGCGCCGCAGGCTCCCGCCGTGAACAGGTGCGCGACAAGAACATTCCGCTCGCCGTCGGGGATATCGGCGGCAGTTATGACTGTCCGCACGGCGTCGGTGATATTTTCGAAATCGGCATCGGGGTAAAATGTTCTTACATCTGCGGGTCGTATGAACGGCAGCAGGTATATCCCGACCTCGCCGTATTCGTCCTTTATCGTGTATCTTTGCAGCGAGCCGCCGAATACGGGTGAGAGGTGTATGCCGCTCGGGTCGATGAGCTTTGAGCCGAAGGCTATTCGCTCGGCGCTGTCGTGGTTCCCGCTTATCACAAAGGTCTCGGTGCGGCGGGATGCGAGGCTGCACAGGAACTCGTCGAACAGCGCTACCGCCTCTGCGCCGGGAACGGACTTGTCATAGACATCTCCCGCTATGAACACGGCGTCGGGCTTTTCGGCGTCCGCGGCTTTAAGTATCTCACCGAGGATATGCCGCTGGTCGTCGATCAGCGAGCGCTCGAATATACGCTTGCCGAGGTGCAGGTCGGAGATATGCAGGAATTTCATTAACGCGCCTCCCGTAGTTGTCCGGTAGTTACCGTTATTATATCATATTTTCCACAAAAAAGCAATAAGGTTTTTGTTCATTTTTAAGATTTTCGGTGAACGGGAAATATTTGGAACTGGAAATTACAAGTTTTTCGGAAAATATTGGTGTTAATATTGCTATAAATTGACTAATATTGCACAAAACGTTGACAAAATCATTCATAAGTGATAGAATAATGAATGCTGCAGGAAGAATGCAGCTCGTCGGCGGGGTTTTTCCCGCGGCGATCCATTGGCATACTCCTCATTTTTCTAACATAATTTTTACCTCACTTTCATTTTATTTATCCCTCTGCTTAATGCTGGGGGAAATTTTTTTATTATCACCCGGATAACTCACCGCGGTGAGTTAATTAATAATTAATAATTGTGGTGTCGCTTCGCGACTTATTTGAATCGTGACGTGACTCGAAAGCTGCGTTCACGGAGCTTATGGTGAGTTATCCGGGAAGTCATAAATCTTTTTGGAGGTGTTTATATGCCGAAAACGCTCACCCACGTCACGCACGGCTTCTCGCCCGTTTACGACAGCCGCAGCCGCGTGCTGATACTCGGCTCGATGCCGTCGGTGAAGTCGCGGGAGATACGGTTTTACTACGGACACCCGCAGAACCGCTTCTGGCGTGTGCTCGGAGCCGTGCTCGGGACGGAGTTCCCGGCCGACAGCGAGGGCAAGCGGGCGCTGCTGCTCGAAAAGCATATCGCGCTGTGGGACGTGATCGCCGAATGCGATATCATAGGCTCATCGGATTCTTCCGTGCGGAATGTGATACCTAACGACCTTTCAGTGATACTTGATTCGGCGCCGATAGAGGCGATATTCACCAACGGCGGGACTGCCTCGCGGATATATGAAAAATATCAGTTCCCCGCAACGGGCAGGGAAGCAATACCGCTCCCTTCGACAAGCCCCGCCAACGCCGCGTGGTCGGAGGCAAGGCTTATCGAAGCGTGGCGCGTGACAGCGGATAAACTGTAATACGATCACCCGGATAACTAACCATAAGATCAAGTGCGCTGCGCGTCGATCTTATTATGCGACGAGGCTCCGAAAAACTCAGTGGGTACACCCGAAAAGGGCATACCCACTGAGTTTTATAGGTACATCATGAAGAACGTTATCGGCTTTGAATGCTTTACGGGCGTCTATCCCGATCGCACTGCCAGATCGTTGAGCGCGTTCGTGTTATCCCGAAAATGTGAACGCTTTCTTCGACCCGTAACTTGTGACGACCTTCGCTTATAGAAATTACCTCACAAACAGCTTATTTCTTTATCTGTCTATATCTTGTGCTTACAAGTCAGTATTATAGCACATATTGTATCTTTTGTCAAGAGGTGTCCCCGATTTTTCCCAAACAGTCCCGCAAGGCATAAAGAGCGCGATTGAGGGCTTTTTGTTTAAAATTGATGAAAAATATATCCAAAATTTAGAATATTGCATAATTCACTTGATTTATTGTCGGAATTATTGTATAATAGTATAGAATGAATTCCGGAAACGGGATAATTGTGCCCCGAAGTGCCTTTTTCCCTTGTCCCGGGGCAGGAGTAATTTCTATGAAAAAGATCGTTTCGTGTATTACGGCGCTGATCGCGTCATTCCTGCTCTCTTTCGGAGCATGCGCCGATGCCGTTACCGACGAGCTGGTCCCCGTGCTCAAAAAGGGAGTCGAAAGCTACAGCGAATATATCGACGTGACCAATATAGTCTATAAATACGGCTGGGATAAGGATAAGACCGTTGATATGCTGACCTGCGCCTATCTTTACTGTCCCGAGCTGTTCTTTGCGAACAATCAGATATTTCTCTATTATGTTCCCGGCGAATCATATACGGCGAAGATGTCCTATACTGTCCCCGCGTCGGAGCTCGCCGAGGCGCGCAGACGGCTCGATGCCGCAGCGGAAGCCGCGGTCGCCGGTATCAGCGCGGGTATGCCCGACGTTGAGAAGGCACTGTACGTTCACGACTATCTGATACTCAACAGCCACTACGATACGACATACAAGGGCTATGACGCTTATGACTGCCTCGTAAGCCACAGCGCTGTCTGCCAGGGCTACTCCCTCGCGTACAAGTACATTCTTACCGAATACCTCGGTATAGACTGCACGGTCGTTTATTCAAAATCGCAGAACCACGCGTGGAATTACGTCAAGCTCGACGGAAAATGGTATCACGTCGATGTCACCAACGACGACGCGCTGTCGGTGTACAAGAACGCGTCCTACGACAACCACGGCTTCGCCATGCACGAGAATTTCATCATGAGCGACGCGCTTTGCCGCAGCTCCTCGCCGCTCCACAGGAACTGGACGGTGGTCGGGAGCTATCCCGCGGCGTCCGACACTTCCTACGACAACGCGTTCTGGCGGTATGTCTATACGCCGGTGGTAACGGACGGCAGCCTTTGCTACTACGCGGTCAAGAGCGATAGCGACGCGGCAGACGGGACGAAATACACCAATATATGCTCGTATGATTTCGGAACCGGCGTAAATAAACTGCTCGCCCGCGTCAAGGCAAGGTGGTACGCAAGAAGAAGCGCGTCCGGCGGCAGCGAGAGCGAATACGGCAAGGCTTCCTATTCGAGAGTGTGGATGTCGCTTGCGGGGAGCGGCAGAAAGCTGTACTTCAACACCAACAAAACGGTTTTCTCGTTCGACCTCGACACAAAGGCGGTAAAGAAGCTATATACGCTTGACCGCGGCGAAAATCAGATATTCGGACTGACCTATTCGGACGGAGCCATAAGAGTGGCATACAGATATGATATAACCTACCCCGAAAAGTACATTACCCTGAGACTGCGCAGCGCCGCACAGACGGGAATATAACGACAAGGAGACAGATATATGGAAGCTGTTGCGGAACAGAAATCAGCGTTCGGTATCATACCCTGCGCGGCCGCGGTATTTTCCTACGACGGGAACGCGGCAAGACTCATCTGGGCAAATGACAAGTATTTTGACCTGTTCGGCTGCACAAAGAAGCAATACCTTGACCTTGAACCGAATGAATTCGGTATGCGCATCGTCGGCAGGGAATATGCCGCCGCGCTTGTGGGGCAGTGCGATGCGCTGAGCCGCAATCTAAAGACATTCTCCCTCGATGTCGAGACCTCCGATATCAACGGGAACCATATCTCTCTGCGCTGTGAGACGAGCGTGGAGCCTTACGGCAGGGAACGCCGCTTCAATGTCCTGCTGCACAGAGCGGTCGATATGTACGCCGCCGCAAAGCAGAGCACCGATATGACGGATATGATGTTCTCGCTCATGGCGATATCCGCGGACTTCATATTCAGATATGACAAGCTCTCCGACAAGCTCGATGTTTTCAAGAACGCCGGCGGTACCTTCATCAATGCGCTGTCGGTCTGCGACTTTGAGAACTACTTCCTTACAAACAACTGTATCTGCGACGAGGACGAGGAGACCTACGGGCTTATCTGCAACAACCTCAAAACAGGCATAGACAGCGGTGTGTTCGAGCTGCGCATGAAGATACCGGGAGACTCGAATATGCGCTGGTACAGGCTCACAGTCAAGACCGACCGCGATGCTTCCGATAACGGCTACCGCGGCGCGGTCGGCAAGGTCGAGGATATCAGCACCATAAAGATAGCCAACCAGCGCCTTATCGACAAGGCGGAGCGCGACCCGCTCACAAAGCTTTACAACAAGACGGCGACCAAAACGCTGATACAGAGCTTTCTGCGCACAGACAGCCGCGATACGCTCGACGCGTTCATCATCGTTGATGTGGATAACTTCAAACAGGTCAACGATACGCTCGGACATCTTTTCGGCGACAGCGTGCTCGTCGATCTCGCCGCGGAGCTGCAGGATCTGTTCCGCGCCAATGACGTTATAGGGCGTATCGGCGGCGATGAATTCATCGTGTTCCTGCGCGGAATGAACCACAAGTCGCATATCGCTTCAAAGGCCGACGATATCTGCAAGATATTCAGCCTCATATACAACGACGAGGACGGTATCAAGGTCTCCGGCAGCCTCGGCATAGCGCTGTTCCCGACCGACGGCGAGACATTTGACGACCTTTATAAGAAAGCCGATATCGCGCTCTATACCTCCAAGAGAGCAGGCAAGAGCTGCTACACCTTCTACACCGGCAACGAGAAGATCCCCGCGGAGGAAAAGCCCGCGCCGCGCGTTGAACGCTATCAGAAGGGTATGGACCTTGTCGGCAGCTCGTCGGGCTTCGGTTCGGATCTGCTCACGAGCGCGTTTGAAATGGCGGAGAACGGGCTGGATATGAACGATGCCGTGAACATCATTCTTGAAAAGGTCGGCAAGCATTTCCGCTTCGGACGGATAGTCGTTACGGAAAATATGAATGACAGCGGCACCTTCAAGGATACCTACATACGCCGCTCGAAGAACGCCGACGCCGCGCGCTCCGATACCGTGCGCTTCTCCAATAAGGAGCTGAACGACTTCTGCAGCCGCTTCGACAAGAACTTTATGCTGAGTATCTGCACGGAGGACGCGGCAAGCCTTAAGGATAACGCTTATGTCGGGTACCTCAGCGCTAACCGTATAGGCTCCGCCACCGTCTGCGGATTTTTCCGCTCGGGCAGGCTGCTCGGTATGGTGAGCTTTCAGGATCAGGCGGGCTCGTATCAGTGCTCTATAGATGAAGCGAGAGTGCTTAAGGAGCTTACCCGCGTCATATTCTCCTATCTTATCAAGCTGCGCGAATCCGACAAGGCGCGTGAGCATTCCGAATACGCCGCGAATTACGACGAGCTTACCGGGCTTATGAATTTCAAATGCTTCAAGAAGCGCGTCGTCAAGTATATGGAGACCGCGTTCGAGAACGATAAGTTCGTGTTACTTATCGCGGATTTCTCGAATTTCAGCTACATAAACAGCCGCTACGGCTTCCACTCGGGCAACGAGATGCTCAAAAGCTTTGCGGCGGCATTCACCTATTTTACCGACAAGATACGGTTCGTGTGCAGGGTGGAGGCGGACAAATTCTGCGCTATCGCGGAATACAGCGATACCATTATCAACGAGTTCGAGACCTTCACAAGACGCTTCTCCGCAAATGAGATGCTGCTCGGCGGGAACGCGAGCTTCGGTATAATGACCGGCGCGTGCATACCCGATATGTCGTCGGCGTTCGATTTTGACGAGATATACGATAATGTCAACCTTGCGCTCAAATATTCCAAGGCGCACAGCATACCCGTTTGCAGCATCTATAAGTCCGAGATGCGCGAGGAGCTCAATCACACGATAGAGATAGCCGCGGACGCCAAGAAGGCTCTCAGGAACCGCGAGTTCAAGGTTTTCTTCCAGCCTAAGGTGTCGGTTTCCCACAACAGGATAGTCGGTGCGGAGGCTCTCGTGCGCTGGATAAAGCCGGACGGCAGAGTGGTCACGCCGGACAATTTCGTGCCGTTCCTCGAAAAGAACGGATATATCGTAAAGATAGATTTCTTCGTTTACGAGGAGGTCTGCAAATACCTGCGGCAGCGCCTGGACGCGGGCGAACCGGTGGTGCCCATCTCGGTGAATGTGTCGAGAGTGCATATGCTCACCAATGACTTTATCGTTCACGTTATGGAGATAGTCAGAAGATACCGCATAGACCCGTCGCTTATCGAGCTGGAGCTCACCGAGAGCGTCTTCATCGCCAACGAGGACGACGCTATCGCCACTATGTCGATCCTGCGGGAAAAGGGCTTCAAGGTGTCGATAGACGATTTCGGCTCGGGCTATTCGTCGCTGTCGCTGCTCAAGCGTATGCCGGTGGATGTACTTAAGATAGACAAGGGCTTCTTCTCCGGAGATCATATCGAGCAGAAGGACGGGATACTGCTCTCGAGCGTCATAGATATGGCGGACAGAATGAATATAGATATCATCTGCGAGGGCGTCGAGACAGAAGAGCAGGTGGATTTCCTGCGGCACAGCAAATGCGATACCGTACAGGGATTTTTCTACGCAAAGCCTATCCCCGTCGGTGATTTCGAGGATATGCTGAATAACGGCATAAAGCCGCATGATCATACCGGAAAGGTGGAGGGGGCAGTATGAGGAAAAGGCGGATAGCGGGCGCTCTGCTCGCTGCGGTGATGATGTTCGGGGGAATGGTGTATCTTCCCGCGGAAAATTCGGCTGTAGTGATACAGTCGGAGGCCGCAGGCAAGCTCGCCGCACCGAAGGATCTGAAGGTGTCGGTCTCGGGGAGAAACATCAGGATTTCATGGAGCAAGGTGAAGGGTGCCTCGGCATACCGTGTTTATACCTACAGAAACGGGAAATTCGTCAAGCTAAAGAATGTTAAGACGACAAGCATCGGGCTCAGCGACCTGCCTTACGGGGAGCAGAGATTCAAGGTAGCGGCACTTGTAAAGAAGAACAAGAAATATGTCGCGCAAAAAGCGTCGGAGGAGATAACCGTTATGATAGCGAGGGAATTCAACACGGATAACATTACGGTAAATACCCAGAGCAGCATACGCATCGCGGGCAGCGACGTGGTAGTGCGCTTTGACCCGTTCAGAATCTCCGGCAATCCCAATGATGCCGATATCATATTCTTCACTCATGAGCATTACGACCACTTCTCGCTCGATGATATCGAAAGAGTCAGAAAGCCGGATACGATATATGTTGCTCCGAAGACTATGGAGGGCGAGCTCCAGAACATCGGCATAAATGATGCGATATTGTTTGGCACGGACGAGAGAAAAGAGGTCGCCGGGATCCAAGTGGAGGCTGTCCCCGCATACAATACGGACAAGTCGTTCCATCAGAAGTATAAGGGCTGGCTCGGTTATGTCGTAACGATAGACGGTATTCGCTACTATATCGCGGGCGATACCGATGTCACACCGGAATCAGAGACGGTAGTGTGCGATGTCGCGTTCGTTCCGATAGGCGGCTCATACACTATGAACGCGAAGCAGGCGGCCGAGCTTATCAATGCCATAAAGCCGAAGGCCGCGATACCGACGCACTACGGCTCGATAGTCGGGAGCAGAAGCGACGAAAATACGTTCAGAAGCTATGTTGACAGCAGCATTCAGGTAGTATCGAAATTGTTCTGACACATCATCGGCAATTGTGCCGACATAAAAATCCCCGGCAGCATCACTGCTGCCGGGGATTTTGTTACCGGAATATTTACGCGAGAACGTTGTTCATAGCGTTCTGTATCTCCTTATCGCTGATACCCTGTCCTATGAACACTATCCTGTTCAGGCGGTCGCCGTACTCCTTGTTCCAGCTCTCGGCGATCTCGGGGTAGTCCGCGAGCACCGCACGCTGTTCGTCGAGCGGCATTGCGGCGATCCACTTGCTTGCGACCTGCAATGTGAGCTGCTTTCCGCACTGCTCGTAGATGCACATATAATCGGGCATATCATCGAACCACACGAAGCCCTTCGAGCGTATCACCTTTCTGCCGATCTCGGGCATCATCTTCTCGAACTTGCTCTTGGAAAGCGGTTTTACGGCGCTGAATACGCAGGTGTTTATGCCGTATTCGAGAGCCTCGCCCTCGCCGTGATGATCGTGGTCGTGGTGGTGGTGATGATGTCCGTGCCCGTGCTCGTCGTGGTCATCATCGTCATCGTCGTCATCGTGGTGGCGATGCTCGTGTTCGTCGTCATCATCATCATCATCATGACCGAGCTGAGCCTTGTCCTCGGCTTCCATGGCGCGCGCCCAGCCTGCACTGCGATATACCGCGTTGATATCGAAATTGTTCATATCGACTATCGAGCTGATATCCACCTTGCAGTGGTCGGCTTCAAGAATGATCGCGCCGGGATTGAGCGCCTTTATGACCGCGATTATCTGCTTTTTCTGTTCCTCGGTGACAAGGTCGGTCTTGTTGAGCAGGACGACGCTGCAGAACTCTATCTGCTGTATCAGCAGCGAATCGAGGTCTTCCTCCTCCTCGTGCCCGTGGGACGTAAAATGCTCGCCGCACTCGAATTCGTCGGCAAGTCTGAACGCGTCGGTCACTGTGATTATGCTGTCGAGTCTGCATTGTACGGGAGCCTTCTGCTCCTCGAGAGCCTGCGCCACGGCTTCTACCGTTTCCGCTATCGGCTGGGGCTCGCAGATGCCGCTCGCTTCTATCACGATGTAATCGCACTTGTTCTTGCTCAGAAGCGCAGTGAGCTGCTTGATAAGGTCGGGCTGCAGCGTGCAGCAGATACAGCCGTTTGAGAGCGGAACGACATCGTTTCCTTCCTGCTCGACATATCCGCCCTTAGCGACGAGCTCGGCGTCGATGTTTATCTCGCCGATATCGTTCACGATCACGGC
>JAFTAG010000143.1 GCA_017458655.1 Ruminiclostridium sp.
GTTCAGGCGTGCCGACATAAAGTCGGCAGATTGTACAAATTTTTCGCAGGCATACTGTCGTATGTCAAGGAAAATCTGTGCAATATGACGGCTTTAGGGCGGTACGAATGGGCGGCAAGAGGTTTTTAGAGGTGCCCTTATTATTCACGGAAATGGAATGATACTGCTTTTTTAAGGAATTTAAAATATATGTCATTTTCGTATGAAGTCAAGGCAGAGCTGTGCGGCTGCGAGGTCCCCGACGAGCTGAAAAAAGACCTGTGCCTCGGTATGTATTACGGGTTCAGGAGCGATGACCGCTATTTCAGCACGTTCGACAAGTCCGTCGCGAGCTATGTCAGAAAGATGTTCCCGAAGAATGTGCTGCAAATGCAGAAGATAAAAACTAAAAAGGGTGAGAGCTTTTTCCTCTCGCCTACCGACAAAAATGTTCTTCGGGCAAACGGGCTCACCGATCATGCAGCCGAGCGGGCGTCACAGGGAAACGACGCACAGGTCGGCATTTTTTTGCGCGGAATGTTCATAACCTGCGGAAATGTGTACGTTCAGAAAGCCGGATATCATCTTGAATTTTCGCCATACGGGAATGATAAGTGCCAAAAGCTGTACAGCATTATAAATGAACACGGTATGAACATCAACCTCTCCCACCGCGGAGACAGGCAGTTTCTCTACAGCAAGGACAGCGAAAACATCTCCGACCTGCTCACATTCATAGGCGCGATGCAGGGCGCTATGGAGATAATGAACATCAAGATAATAAAGGACGTCCGCAGCAATATCAACCGCTCGGTGAACTGCGAGACCGCCAACATCGACAGAACGGTCAAAGCCTCCACCAAGCAGATAGAGGATATCAGGCTGATATTCGATACCCTCGGCAAAGACAAGCTCCCCGACGACCTCATCGAGATAGCGGAGCTCCGCCTCAGCAACCCCGATATGTCTCTCCGCGACCTCGGCAATATAGCCCGGATAAGCCGAAGCGGCGTAAACCACAGATTCGAAAGAATAGCAAAGCTCGCCGAAGAGATAAGACTCAAGAGAAACACAGAGGTCGCTGACGCTTGAGAGAAGCGCTGAGAGTCGCTACGCTTGAGAAACGTGGCTCGCCTATGGGCGAGCCACATGGGGAAAAGGAACCCTTTCTTGTAAGAAAGGGTTCCTCTCCCCCAGACCCCCACTCTTCCGAAAAAACTGTATTGGCTTCGCAGTTTGATTTATAGTGACTGCTCCTTTTAAAAGACTTATCAGACATAAAAACAGCACCGTGCAAATTTGTACGATGCTGTTTTTTTAAGTCTGCACAATTGTGCGGTCAAGAACCCTGCCACAACACTATACGCTTAAGCAAATAGCAGAAGTTCTATGAGCGGCAGCTCGTGAGGAGTCTGTACACAGCAGTCGGGTCAGTCGCCGCCTACCGGAGAGTTACGAGTTTGTACAAGTTCGAGCGGCGTAGCGGGTGCAGCGTCACGCTGCCGGAGGGCGTCGAGGGTGTCTCCCCTACAGGGGAGGTGGCACGAAGTGCCAGAGGGGCTGACCGACAGACCGACGTAAGCCCCCTTCGCGGGGGTGCGGGGGCAGAGCCCCTGCATTCTGTGCTTCTGTGCTCTCTGTGCTCTCTCTTCTCTCTCCCTCACTCTCGGTTAAATCTGAACCAATCGAAGTCGAACTTGCTGCCGGGCATAAAGACGAAGGAGATGTCGTTTTTGCCCTTGATGGTATTGAGCTGGAAGGTCTCCTCAATATAGTCATCGGAATGCGGGAAGTCAATTATCTGGGTCTGCTGAACGCCGTCATCGCCGGTATAGCGTATCTGGATAGAATTCTTGTCGTTGGGAGTTCTGCCGCTTATCGTGACGCTGCTTGCATAAGTACCGAAATCGAGCGCTTTGAACGTGATGAGCACATTATTTCCGATATCCGTGACTCTTGTGCCCGCTATGATGTAATCATCACCGTAGATCTCATCGTTGTCGGTCGGGCATATCTTATCGAACGCTCGGTCTATCTGTATAAACTCGAAGCCGCCGAAAATAAGATGATTTTTTATCACGAACGCTATCGTTTTCTCGCCCTTAAGCTTCTCGGGCAGCTTGAACTGCTGCGGCGCAAAATTATCCCAAAGGCCGTTGTTCTCAAATTCCAACGTATCAATGATCCTGCCGCCGTTGTCGGGATCGCCGAGCCACAGCTCTATCGGCACGGGAGCGCTGCCCTCATTAGACCCGCAGCTCAAATTTATCGTATCCGAGCCCGCCGTTCCGAAGTCAACGCTCGCAAAGCCGAATACCATACGTTCATTCAGCGTGTTGACCGCGCCGCGCTCAACAATATTGTACTGCACGTTGCTGAAGCTTGTGAACGACGCCGAAATGAACGAATACGGCGAAAGCAGGAGATCTCCGAAGCCGCTGTTCATCATGTGTATCTCGGAGTATATCTGCGGGAAATCGGTACCGTTATTGCAGCTTGCACGGATAACGTAGGTGCCGTCGCCCTTTCCGGTTATCTTTGCGCCGTAATCCGTCTCCTCTATCTCGGAGAGGCTTACCGGCGTACCGTTCGGCAGTAAACAGCTGAACTTTATATCATCATACGTCGCGTTCTGCGGGAATACCCTTGCCGTGACGCCCGCCGCAAGGGTATCCGGTTCAAGTATGCTCCTTGTGGAATAAAGCTCTATCTTTCTTATGGGGACTTCGTTCGTGTATTCATTCGTTACCTTGGGGTAATATTCATCAACAACGGATATTCCCTCGGGTACGTCGCATTCGAGAGACGTGAACGTTAATTCCTTGCCCCAGAGGCCTTCGCTTTTCAGCGATACGATGACCTCGCCGGGTTCAAGCGTTGACTGTATTATCGCGAGGAGCTTGCCGCCGAACAGTCTGCGGTTGTCGCCCTTGTAGCTGTCGTAATCGGTGCTGTCGCCGTTGTCGAGGCCTACGAGACGCGCTGCACCCTCAACGTTTACCTTTATTCTGTTTCTCGCGTTCGCTACAGCTATGCCGTTCTTGTCAACGACATTTATCTCGATGAAGATAAGGTCGCGTCCGTCGGCGTTGATGATATACTTATCGGGGGTGGCATCGATGCTCTCGGGGTCGCCGAACGAGCTTATCGTCTCGGTGGCTGCCTCTTTCCCGTTCTCATCGTAAGCTATCGCGGTGATATTGCCCTTTCTGTAGCGAAGCGTCCACTCGCAGCAGAGCTTGTCGCCGTGTACGAAATCAACGTGCTGCTTTCCGAGGCTGCGGCCGTTGTATTTCAGCTCGACATCGCTCATATTCGAGTACGTCCGGACGGTTATCTCCTCACCGATGTTGAAATCCCAATACGGCATTATGTGCACGAACGGCTCGCCGCTCTTCCCTTCCCACACGGCTTTATAGAGATAATAGGAGTCCTTCGGGAAGCCCGATGTATCGACTATTCCGAAGTAGGAATTCTTCGTGCTGTAAGGCGTGGGCTCGCCGATATAGTCAAAGCCCGTCCATACGAACTGTCCGCCGCAGTAATCCCTGTCGCGGTCGTCGATAAGCGCCTTTTCGCTGGATTTTCCCCAGCCGACAACGCTGTTGCCGTAATCGGAGCACTGGTGATCCTCGTGGGTGAGGATAGACAGATCTGCCGGGAAGTGATAGATACCGCGGGAACGCACTGTAGAAGCGGTCTCGCTGCCGTAGATGAACCAGTCGGGATACGCTTCGTGATGCCCGTCGTACAGGTCTTCCGCGTAGTTGTATCCCGCGAGTTTCAGGCGGTCGGCCACTTTGCGGGCATTCTCCCAGCGCATGAAGTTGGAGCCTATGGTGCAGGCTGCGTTGCCGTACTTGTCGTGGCGGTTGACTTCCTTTGTGAGCATTTCCGCTATTTCAAGCCCGTGCTCGTCCTTGTGGGTATCGTATATCTCGTTGCCGATGCTCCACATTATAACGCAGGGAGCGTTCCTGTCGCGCGTTATCCAGCTCTCGACATCTTCCCTGTAATGCTCCTTGAAGAAACGTGCGTAGTCGAACTCGGTCTTGGGGCATTCCCACATATCGAAGCACTCGCTATCGACCATCAATCCCATTTCGGTACACAGGTCGATAAGCTCACGGGCGGGCATATTGTGCGATGTGCGCACGGCGTTGACACCGAAGCTTTTAAGTATCTTCAGCTGACGGCCCAGCGCTGTCTTGTTCATAGCCGCACCGAGCGAGCCGAGGTCGTGGTGCATACAAACGCCCTTAAGCTTCATTCTCTTACCGTTGAGCAGGAAGCCGTTGTCGGGGTCGAACTCCGTGGTGCGGAAGCCGAACACGTTCGTCACGCTGTCTATGACTTCCCCGTCGGCGGAGAACAGCTCACTCACCATTTTATACGATACGGGAGAGGTTATATCCCACAGTCCGGGATTTACCGCGTAGAAAGCCGAACGCGAGAAGCCCTCGAACTGCTTGCCGGTAACTTCGGCGCACTTTCTGCCCTCGCTGTCAAATACGCGGTGTCTTATGTCGCAGTTGCCGCCCTCGTTCTCCGTCTCGATTATCACTATCCACTTCTCGGTATCGCCGTACTTTCTCGCGGAGATATAAACGCCGTTCTCCCTGATATGGACGCTGTTCGTATGACGAAGATACACGCTGCGGAAAATTCCCGCGCCGGAATACCAGCGGGTATTGGGCGACTGATAGCGCACTCTGACGTATATGTCGTTATCACCCACCTGCAGCAGGTCGGTGATATCCAGCGAGAACGCGGAGTATCCGTATCTCCTGCCGCCCGCTTCTTCCCTGTTGACATACACGGTGCTGTCCATATACACGCCGTCAAAGCGCAGTATATACGAATCGTTCTCCGACAGTTCGGAAACGCTGAAGCTTTTTTTATACCAGCCGTCATTCGACTTGTAGAGGTTGCCGGTATCGCCTATCAGCCAGTCGTGCGGGACTTCGACATCGTGCCAGTCCGTTTCGGCAAGCGCGTCGGACAGCTCCGAGCCGACTTCTTTCAGCATAAAGCTCCAGTTGTCGTTAAAAAGTTTTTCGGACATAAGAAATCCCTTCCTTTATATCAATTCATAATTCACAATGCACAATTCACACTTGTTGAGTCGGCTGCGCCGACGTTTTCTGATCGTGACGAAGCGGACAATTTCCGCTCCTTTTACGGGTTTATCGGCTTATTATGTAAGTCATGCCGGGCTTTGTCTCAAATGACAGACAGCCGTTTTTACTTTCGGCGGACTCTTTGCTGCCGTCGGAGCCAGTCACTGTAGTGAGCTCCGTCCTGACATATACTGCCGTCTCACATCCCGCGCCCGCAGTTATGGATATTTCGGAAGCTTTGCGGCCGTTCCACTTTGCCGAGACTTCATATCCGCCCCGTGCACAGAGCCCCTCAAATTCGCCGTCAGACCACTTTGCGGGGATAGCCGGAAGTATATCAATAACATTAAACTCATCTATAAGCTCATGGCTTTGCAGCAGCATTTCAGCAATACCCGCACTGCCGCCGAAGTTTCCGTCGATCTGAAACGGAGGGTGGAAATCCCACAAATTCGGGAAAGTACAGTCGGTAAGCAGCCCGTGAAGCAGCTTATAAGCCCTGTCTCCGTCGCTCGTTCTCGCCCAGAGATTTACTTTATATGCTCTCGCCCAGCCGGTGGATTCATCGCCGCGGTCGTTCATCGTCGCTGTCGCAGCCTGCATAAGCTCCGGTGTGCTGCGGTTTATCAGCCGCCCCGGGTACAGGCTCATCAGGTGGGATATGTGGCGGTGGTTCTGCTGTATCTTCGAGCGGTCGAAGTAAGGTTTGTCTTCCTCGAACCACTCTTTGAGCAGACCGGTATTGCTTACGGAAAACGGCTTTAACAGCTCTTTCTGTTCCTCGACCTTTTCAAACAACTCCCTGTCCTCCGGGAAATAAACGCAAAGCCCGTAAAAGCGTTCGTAAAACTCAAGTATAAGCGACTGCTCGTAGGTGTTTCCTATCGTAACGGGGCCGTGCTCGGGAGAATACGTCGGTGAGGAAACAAGGCGCTGCTGCTTCTCGTCCCATATCAGCCACTGCGTATAGAACCGCGCAGTTTCCCGCATTATCGGGTATATGCGCTCCCGCAGGAGTTTTTCGTCCCGCGTGAAGTCGTAGTAGTCGTAAATATTAAGCATCAGCCACGCGACAGCCGCCGTTGACCAGCCCCAGTAGAAATCCCACCCGGGGGAAGTCCAACCGAACGGCGTTGACTGTGTATGCGCTATCCAGCCGTTTTCGGGGTTCTCGTCGTCGGTTGCAATATTGTAATACTCTTTCGCTGTAACGCGTCCCGGAGCACGCAGACTGTCAAGATAGTTTACAAGCGGCCCGGCGGTCTCGGCTATGTTGGTATTGAACGAGCCCCAGTAGTTCATCTGTAGATTAACGTTGATGTGGTAATCGCAGCACCACGGCGGGGTATTGCTCTCGTTCCACACGCCCTGCAGGTTCGCGGGGAGCGAGCCTTCGCGCGAGGAGGATATCAGCAGATAGCGCCCGTATTGGAAATACAGCGGCTCGAGGATATCGGCGGCAGTGCTGTCGCCGTCTTTGTAGCGTTTCAGCAGAGTTTCGATGTCGGGCACTTCCCCGCTAACGCCGTTCAGCGAAAGCTTTGTTCTGCCGTAAAGCGCGTTATAGTCGGCAAAATGCTCACCGTACAGCTTGTCGAAATCTGCGGAGCCGATATTGCCGAGAACAGCTTTTACCGTATCGAGCGGGTCTGTACCGCTGCGATAGGCAGGGTATATGTCGGAATAGTCGGTCGCCGCGGTAAAGCATATCAGCGCTTCATCGGCGTTAACGACCGTGATAGTGCCATTCGCACAGGTCACTTCACCGCCGTTGTTCGTAATGCGAAATGATGCGTGATAACGAAGCCCGTTGTCGGCAAGCGCGCCGTAATAATCAAGCCGGTTTTCCGAAGCCTCTGCCCTGCCGCCGTCCTGCAGCTTATCGAGAGACAGCTTAAAGCTCACGCTTCCCGCTTTATCGGCGCAAAACCGCATAATTATCGCTCTTGCGGGATATGACGCAAACGCCTCGCGCCTGTATATCACGCCGTCCTGCGTGAATTTGCAGGAATAAAGCGACTTATCGAGGTCGAGCTTACGCTCGTAGTCGGCAGCTTTGCTCTTATCCGTGCCGGGGAACTCGAACACGGCATTACAAAGGCACTGATACGCGCCGAAGCCGTCACCCGTCTCACAGGTAAGGTCGGGCAGCAGTTCAAGCGCCTCGTCATACTTCCCCGCGGCGAGCAGCTCCTGCACCCTTTTCACGGACTTGTATGCGCCCTTGCGGTTGCCGCCGTTATAACCCGGACGGCTCGGCGAAGGGCCGCCTATCCAGAGTGTTTTTTCGTTGAGCACAACGGTCTCGCGCTCGATGCCGCCGAAAAAGGTCGCGCCCATATAGCCGTTGCCTATCGGCAGACAGGTGCTTTCCCACTTGTCGGGATCGCCTTCTGTCAGGAATTTTATCTCGTTATATATAGTATCCATACATTCTCCGGTCAATATTCAAACACACGCGTAAAAAGCACACCGCGTTCGGATCAGTCTCCGGTCGTTTCACGCAGTATAAGACTGTGCGGTAGCATATACAGCGACTTGTCGGGGGTCTCGGACTTCATATTCTCTATAAGCTTCTCCACCACGAGCTTTCCCTGCATGAAGCAGGGCTGACGCACCGTGGAGAGGTGCGGGACGAAGATACGGGAATACTCGATATCGTCAAAGCCTATGAACATTAAATCGGAGCCTATGCTTATGCCCGAGGAGAGCGCGTAGTTCATCGCTCCTATCGCTATCATATCCGAGATCGAGAAAACAGCGTCGGGCGGGTCCGCGAGCTTCATAAGCTCCTCAAGCCCTCTCGTCCCGGACTCGGACGCGTATGTCCCGTGATACACGAGCCGCTCGTCATAAGGTATGCCGTGCTCTTCAAGCGCCTGCCTGTAGCCCTTCTCGCGGTCTATCGAGGACTGGCTGCGCTGCATGGTGGTTATCATACCGATGCGCTTTTTTCCTTTGTTTATAAGATACTCCACGGCGTCCCTGCCGGCTTTTACGTTATCTATCGTGACGGTGAGGACGTTGCAGTCGTCGAGGCGCTCCAGACACATAGCTATATTGTTATGCTCGGCGAGCTCGGATATCGTCGCTGCATCGAGCTTTGGGCCGAGCAGCACCGCCCCGTCAACGGAATGCGAGAACAGCATACCGAGCAGGTGCATCTCGTGGTTCGGGTCATCGCGGGTGGTCGCTATCAGAACATCGTAGCCCTTTGCGGACGCTGCCTCCTCCATACCGCGCAGCACCTCGGAGTAGAAGCTCTGCTCGGTGGACGCTATTATTGCGAGGATACGGCGGGTCTCACTCTTGCGAAGGTCTCTTCCGAGGAAGTTCGGACTGTAGCCGAGAGCCTTCACGGCATTGTTTACGGCTTCCACCGCCTCATCGGAAACATTTGTTTTTTTGTTAAGAACTCTTGAGACTGTTGCTACAGAGACATTTGCCGCTTTTGCAACATCTTTGATGGTAACGCTCAATTTCATTCCCCTCACTTCATTGGATTTCACCGCAAAGTGAACGATTACATTCTATTAAATTATACCATACATCTATACAGTATATCAATATGCACAATAAACAAATTTACAATTTCATTTTTTACATCAAAATACATATCATCGGTAACACCGCGAATGTGAGAAAAAATATCGATAGGGGAAATGTAACAATTATGTACCTTGTTTTCACTTAATATTTGTGCAATAAGTTGATTTACAAACGGGAGAAATTAACTTAAAATAGAATTAACATATTCCGCCGAAAGGAAGAACGGTATGATAAAGAAAACAGTCACTATGAGCGATATAGCAAAGGAAATGGGCGTGAGCACCGTTACCGTTTCAAAGGCGCTCGGCGACAAGGAAGGCGTTGGAAACGAGCTTCGTGAGAAAATAAAGAAAAAGGCCGCTGAAATGGGCTACCACGCGTCGGGCTCCTCAAAAGACCCGAAAAGCGACCTCACCTACAGCATAAGCGTCATTGTCGCCAAGCACTTCATCAACGACGCGAGCGCTTTCTACTGGGTGATCTACCGCTATATCGTCGAGCTGCTGCAAAAGCAGAGCTACTACGGTATTCTCGATGTCGTGCCCGAGGAAGACGAGCAGATGTGCAATATGCCGAAATCCGTCATCGAGAAAAAGGTTGACGGGATAATCGTTCTCGGGCAGGTCTCGAATACCTACGCCAATGCCCTGCTCACCCTCGGCGTACCGACTGTATTTCTCGACTTCTACAGCTCAAGAAGCGACGTTGAGACTGTTATCGCCGACAACTTCTTCGGCTCATACACTATCACAAACTACGTTATCGGGCTCGGACACAGGCGTATCGGCTTCGTGGGGACGATAAACTCCACCTCGAGCATACAGGACAGGTTCCTCGGGTTCTATAAAGCGCTTATAGAGAACCGCATAAGGCTCAATCAGGCGTGGATAATAGACGACCGGAAGAGCGACGGGACGATGCTGCCGGAATTCCCGCTCCCGCCCGAGCTTCCCACCGCGTTCGTCTGCAACTGCGACGAGACCGCTCACCGGCTGATAAATCAACTCAAAGCACGGGGGCTGCGCATTCCCGACGACATCTCCGTCGTGGGCTACGACAACCATATCTACTCGACTATCTCCGTTCCGCGCATCACAACTATCGATGTGAACAGCTACGAGATGTCCGACCACGCGGTGGATATACTGATACGAAAGATAAAGGACAACGGCTACCGCTGCGGGCGCGTGCTCGTCACCGGTAAGCTCGTGGAAAGGGACAGCGTGAAAAGACTGAAATGATGAAGATCACCGATACTCACGCGCATTACGATGACGAGGCGTTCGACAGCGACAGAGACGAGCTGCTTTCGGAGCTGCTCGCGGACAAATGCGAAAAGATAGTCTCGCTCGGCTGCGATATCGAAAAGAGCCGCTTCAACATAGCCCTCGCGGAGCGCTTTGACGGCCTGTACGCCGCTGTGGGAGTCCACCCCGAGAACTGCGCCGACGTGAAGGACGGTTATCTCGACGAGCTAAAAGAGCTCGCAAAGCACCCGAAGGTCTGCGCGATCGGCGAGATCGGGCTGGATTACCACTGGGAGCCTCTCGACAAGCAGCGGCAGATACGCTTCTTTCGCGAACAGCTGGAGCTTGCCCGTGAACTCAACCTGCCGGTGTGTGTGCATTCCCGCGACTGCACGGGCGACATTATGGATATCCTGCGGGAATATAAGCCGAACGGCGTAATGCACTGCTTCTCCGGGAGCATTGAGGTCGCGGACGAGCTGCTGTCTTTCGGAATGATGATAAGCTTCACGGGACTGCTTACCTTCAAAAACGCCAAAAAAGCGGTCGAGGCCGCACGCCACATACCGCTTGACAGGATAATGCTGGAAACGGACTGCCCGTACATGGCGCCCGTACCGCACCGCGGAGAGCGCAATGACAGCGGGTATGTGATACACACGGCGGAAAAGCTGGCGGAAATAAAGGAGCTGACGCTCGAAGAGACCGTCCGCGCCTGCAACGAGAACGCAGAGAGATTTTTCCGCTTCGGACAAAAGAAAGGATAATTTATGGATACTGACGGGCAAAAACGTAAGATAAAACCGGCGGAGGTGCTGCTGTTTCCGCTGATAATGCTGAATAAGGGGCTGACGTTCATACTGCGGAAGGCTGTCGGCGAGGACGTCACCGAGGACGACATCATGTCTATGGTAGATGCGGGCACCGAGAGCGGAACTATCGAGGACAATTCCGCCGAGCTTATCAGCAACGTGTTTGAATACGACGACCTGCGTGCGGACGACGTTATGACGCACAGGGTCAATATCACAGCGATAGACGAGAATTCCACGCTCGACGACATCATCTACATCGCGCTGGATAAGGGTTTCTCGCGCCTTCCCGTGTATGAAAAGAGCATCGACCGCATTATCGGCGTCATCATCGTGAAAGACCTGCTGTGCCTTATTGGCAGCGACCGTCTCGACAGCTTCTGTCTTAAGGATTTTATCCGCGAGACCGTGTATGTCCCCGAAAGCTGCACCTGCAGCGACGCGTTCAAGACAATGACCGGCGCCAAGGCGGGACTTGCCGTGGTGATAGACGAATACGGCGGAACTGCGGGAATAATCACGCTTGAGGACATAATCGAATCGGTAATGGGCAACATACAGGACGAGTACGATTCCGAGAGCGCGGAGATAAAGAAGATAGGTGTGGATAAATACGAGCTGAGCGGCGATGCCGACCCGGACGAGGTGCTCGAGATGTTCGGGCATTCCCTGCCGGAAGGCCACGATTACGACACTATATCGGGGTTCGTTATCGGCCTGCTCGGGTATGTCCCCGAGGAGCTGCCGGAGGATTCCGACAAGAAGCCGCATGTCGATTATGAGGATATACGTTTTGTGATACTGTCTGTATCTGACAACCACATCGAACGGCTGATAGCGTTCCGCAAAGAGCGACCCGATGAACAAAACAAATAAAGTTAACAGTTAACAGGTAACAGTGTACAGTTGTGGTGTCGCTTCGCGACGATTTTAAATCGTGACGAGACCCGAAAGTGTCA
>JAFTAG010000144.1 GCA_017458655.1 Ruminiclostridium sp.
ACTGTATTTCTTCAAGATATTCAATAGCGTATTCTTCGCGCTTTCCAAATTTGACCCCATGATTCATTACTTCATTGAACGAATATACCGGGTCTGAAATATCTATTATTGTTGATATTTCCAATGGTAATTTTAATTGATGTGTGTTATAATATTCTCGTGATATGTTTTGCATAATTTTATTATATCACAAAAATGACTGCATTTCCACCTTTTTCCGGTAAAAATGCAGTCTATTTTTTTACAGCGCCTCTCCCCAAGCGCGTCAGCGCTTCTCTCAAGCGTCAGCGACCTCTGTGCTCTCTGCGACCTCTGTTCTCACGTCTCTACGAGCATATCGGTCTTGATATAATAATAATCGTTGCCGAGCTCATTATACTTATCGAGCGTACCGCGGACGCAGATATCGGTGCGGGTCTCGGGGTAATCGTCGGGGTAATTTCTGCCGTCGGCCTTGAATTCGAGCCCCTGCAGACAGCAGGCGGTGGCGTCGGGGATAACCACAAAATAATACCTTGTATCAAGGCTCTCGTCATAGCCGGTATCGAAAAAGCCGTTCACTTTGAGCGTTTTTCCGAGGTACTGCTCGGGCTCGGTAACAATGTCATACACCGTCGCGTATATCATCGTCGGGTTCATTTCCGTGAGGTCGATATCGACATCGTAGTCGGCGACGGGCTCGGAGCTCTCCTTTTTGAGGGAAGCGGTGGTCTCCCGCTCCGGCGCGGCCGCTGCTTCTTCGGCGGGCTTTTCCGTCGCGAGCGTTACGCTTTTCGCGTCGCTTACTATCTCATTTATCAGAGCCTGCTGCTTGCTGTCGGGGGCGTTCTGCGAGCACGAGCACAGCAGCGCCGCTGAGAGTATTGCGGCGGTGAACATTATTTTTCTTTTCATTTTTAAGCCTTCCTTCTTATGAATAACGAGATGATGCAGAATATCAGAAATACCGCTATATCCGCGGCAACGATAGTCGAGCCCACCGGAGTTCCCGAAAGTATCGAGATGAAGATGCCTGAGCCCGCACATACAACCGAAACAATGGCCGAGCAGATTATAACACTTTTGAAGCTCCTGAACACACGCATTGCCGACAGGGCAGGGAAGATGATGAGTGCAGAGATCAGCAGCGAACCGACAAGATTCATCGCAAGCACGATGATAAGCGCGGTGATTATCGCTATCACGAGATTATATACATTCGCCCTTACGCCGGACGCCCTGACGAAATTCTCGTCAAATGTCACAGCGAATATCTTGTGATAGAACAGCAGGAATGCCGCAATGACAATGACCGACATTACCACGCAGAGTATGACATCATCCTGTCTGAGCGTCAGTATGGAGGTCGAGCCGAACAGCGTCGTGCACACATCGCCGGATATGTTCGCAGAGGACGGGAACTTGTTCATCAGCAGATAGCCGATAGCAAGCGCACCGACCGATATCATGGCAATTGCAGCGTCGCCGTTTATCTTCGCGTTCTGGCCTGTTCTGAGCAGCAGTATCGCCGATATCACGGTCATGGGTATAACGATATAGTTGTTGTTCGTAAGCCCGAATATGCCCGCGACAGCCATAGCTCCGAACGCGACGTGGGAAAGTCCGTCACCTATGTAGGAAAAGCGTTTCAGCACGAGTGTCACGCCCAGCAGCGATGAACACAGCGCAATAAGCAGTCCGACTATCAGTGCGTACCATACGAACGGGTAGCTGAAATACAGCTGGAGTTTCTGGAAAATTTCAGCCATTTTCGCTCACCGCCCTTTCGGCAAACGCAGTACCGACGCCGCTTTCGAGATAGCCCTCTGTGGTCCCGTAATAAAGCTGCGTATGCGCTCCGATATGCAGGATATGCGAGGCGTAGTGCGTCGCGGCGGCGAAATCGTGAGATACCATTATCACGGTAATGCCCTCATTGTTGAGTGTGGAAATAAGCTCATACATATCCGCCTGCGCCTTCGGGTCGAGCCCGGTAACGGGCTCGTCGAGCAGCAGCATCTTCTGTGCCGCGCATAACGCACGGGCAAGCAGTACGCGCTGCTGCTGCCCGCCGGAAAGCTCGCGGTAGCAGCGCCGGGAGAGCTCCGTGATACCGAGCTTTCCCATCATTTCATCGGCAAGCGCCTTTTCTGCCTTGCTGTAGAACGGTCTTAAGCCGCATTTCGCGATACAGCCCGAGTACACTATCTCCCGCACGGATGCAGGAAAGTCCTTCTGCACGGCGGTCTGCTGCGGCAGATAGCCGATGTCGCCCTGCTTAATGCCGCCGCAGTGCTTTATCTCGCCGCCTATGGGCTTTTTAAGGCCGAGCAGAGTCTTTATCAGCGTGCTCTTGCCGGAGCCGTTCTCACCGAGTATGCAAAGGTAATTCCCCTCGCAGACCGTGAAATTTATATTCTCGGCAACGGTCTCGCCGTCATACCCGAGCGACAGATCCTCGCAGATGAGCTGCGGTGTGCCGCGCTGTCCGGACATCAATGCGTCACTTCCCTTATAAAAAAATCCGCTGTTCCCAGCCCTTGGCCGATCACTACAGTTAACAGTTTACAGGTTACAGTTAACAGTTGTGGTTGTCCGCTTCGCGGACTTATTTGAATCGTGACGAGATCTGATAAGTTGCTGAAAGATGCACTGAGCTCTTCTCTTTGTCACAATTCGGATATGTCCGCGCAGCGGACACCAAACCTGTACACTGTTCACTGTTAACTGTTAACTGAGCTCAGCCGTTATTTAAGAGTATCTTTCAATACTTCATAGTTTTTGCGCATAAGCGAGATGTAGGTCTCGTCGGTGTCCGCTTTCACGGACTGGAGCGAATTGAGCTCGGCTATGGCCTGATCCTTGGTCTTGGTGCTGTTTATGATGGTCTCCGCTATCTTCCTGTCGGAATTTTCGATGGTGTAGATAGTTTTGCAGCCGAGTTCGTCAACCTTGTTCGCGAGGAACACGATTGTCTCGAAGCTTGCCTCAGTCTCCGCAGAGCAGCCTACGAATGCGGCATAGTAATCCAGACCGTAATCATCGGTGAAGTAGCGGAACGGGAACCTGTCGCCGAAAACAACGGTCTTTATCGGCGCGCTGTCGATAACAGCCCTGAAGTCGCTGTCGAGCTTGTCAAGCTCGTCTGTGTAAGCGGTAAGGTTATTCTTGTAAGTATCGGCGTTGTCGGGGTCGAGAGCGCTGAGCTCATCGGCGATCTTTCCGCAGACCGTTTTGGCGTTTCTGACGGAGAGCCATGTGTGCTCGTCGTATTCGGGCCCCTCTTCTTCGCCTTCTTTCTTCTCATCATCATCTTCTTCGCCCTGCATGCCTTCCTTGATCTCTTCCTCCTTTGCGGCGGAACCGATAGTCTCAAGCATATTGATGACCTTCATATCCTTGTTGAGAGCGCCCTCAACGGAATCCTCGACCCACTCGTCGGACTCGCCGCCCGCGTAGATGAACAGGTCGCAGTCGGAAATTTTGATGATATCGTCGGCCGTGGGCTGGTAGTTATGCAGGTCGGCACCGTTGCCGAGAAGGTAGGTTATATCGGCATTTGCTGCTTTGTCGCCCATTATCTGCTTTACCCAGTCATATTCCGGGAATATGGTGCATACGATGCTGAGCTTTTTGCCGGTCTGTTCCGCTGCCTTTGTGGTGGAAGCCTCTGTGCCGGGAGCCTGCGCGCCCGCGGTAGTGCAGCCGGATACCGCGAGAACGGCGAGGCCGAGAAGCAATGATGTGATCTTTATTCTTTTAGTCATAATAGTTTTCCTCCGTGTCGAATGTTTTGAAAATGTCATATTTTCCGGAAAAACACCGGTAATGCGGCATTTTCAATTACGGAGCCTTACTTTGAGTGATACGGGGTCGTTACCGCCGTAGAATATCACCGCCGGTAAGATGGTGAGTGCCGTCACGGCGCAGATTACCGTGAAGATACCCGCAGCCGGGGCGGAAAAGCAGAGCCTTGCCGAATGCACGAGCATATCTATCATACGGCACACTTCGCAGTCGTCGTTATCGCAGTGATGATGAGACAATACCGCGACGAACACGCACGACAGCAGCAAAGCCGCGCATATCAGCACCACAGTCACGATCAACAGGTAATGTTTCCTTTTTGCCATTATATCTGTCCTTTTCAAATTACGCGGAAAGTCCGCCGCTTCGTCACGATTCAAAATTGTCGGCGAAGCCGACACCACAATTATTCATTATTAATTATTAATTATTTTGTTCTTCCGGTCTGTGCTTACAGTTCCTGCATTCCACGATGAATTCGATGTCCCCGTCGGGAACTATGTCGCCCACTCCGGCGATATCCGCCTGCAAACGGCGGCTCGTTTCGTTATCGACGCTATAGACGTTACCGCAGACGCGGCAGCGCATACTCACGCCTTTTCCGTGGTTCTCCGTAAGGCGATAGACGAACTCTCTGTTTTCGGGATTTATGTCCTTCTGTACGGAGCCGTTCTTTTCGAGGTCTTTCAGCAGCCTGTAAACGGTGCTTTCGGACGGTATCTTTTCCAGATCGCCGCGGCGGCTGAGCTCGTAAGCTATCTCCCTCACCGTGAAAGCTTCATTCTTCCGCGCTTTGAGGAAATCGAGCAGTATCTCGCGCTGCACGGTCTTATAAACTGCCATAGTCCCTCCCGTAAATTGAAAATAAATTTCAAATTCATTTTAGAATTATAACACATCATTATAGATTTGTCAAGCAAAGCAAGCGTATTTCACATAACTTTCACTTTCAGCCGCCGAGCCTGAAACATAAGTTGTATTTTCCGCTTAAGCTGTGAACAGTGTTTTAAAATCGTAAAAATCTATTGAAATTTTTTGAGCATTGTGATATAATACTTTTTAATAATGTACGCGGGAAAAATGCAGGACTTCGCTGAAAACCGCGGAAAGAAAGGAGATGCGGGGAATGGAAGAAAAAGACGGCAAAGAGACCGGTCTGACCCGCTATCTTTCGCCCAACGAGGCATGGGCGCTGTCATTCGGCTGTATAGTAGGCTGGGGCGCGTTCGTCATGCCGGGGAATTCTTTCCTGCCGATGGCAGGTCCGGTCGGCACTGCGGTGGGAATGGCGATAGGCGCGGTGATAATGCTTATCATCGGCATGAACTACAGCTATATGATGAACGTTTACCCCGACGAGGGGGGAACATACGCTTACGCTGACAAGGTGTTCGATCACGACCACGGCTTTCTCGGCGCGTGGTTCATCATTTTGTCTTATCTTGCCCTGCTCTGGGCGAACATCACCGCGCTGACGCTCGTTATGCGCAATATCTTCGGTGACATTTTCTGCTTCGGCTTCCTCTACAATATCGCAGGGTATGATATATATATAGGTGAGGTGCTGCTCGAGCTCGGGATCATGGCGGTATGCGGGCTGCTGTGCTGTGTGTCGAAAAAAGCCGCGGGCGTGCTGCAGACAGTCTTCGCGCTGCTGCTGCTGGTCGGTGTCATCGCCTGCTTCATCATAGCATTGGTGAACAACAAGGATCCCATGAGCGGCTTTGAGCCGGCGTTCGCCTCCGACAGATCCGTTTTTTCGCAGATCGCGGGTGTGGTAACGCTGACGCCGTGGGCTTTCATCGGCTTTGAGTCGGTGTCGCATTCCTCGAAGGAATTCAAATTCCCTATTCGCAAGACATATTTTGTCATAGCTGCGGCGATAGCTGCGGGATTCCTGACCTACACTATGACAACGCTGACTGCTGTCACCGCGCGCCCCGAGGGCTTCGCGAACTGGGAGGAATACATATCTTCCGCGGGCTCTCTTGACGGCATACAGGGAATGCCCGTATTCTACGCGGTGGAAACGGCTGCGGGTGAAACAGGAAAATGGCTGCTGTTCACGGCGCTGCTCGGCGGTATCGTTACCGGTATCATCGGCGCGTTCACCGCGTCGGGAAGACTTGTGCGTTCAATGGCATCCGAGGGCATACTTCCCGTCCGTTTCGGCAGGCTCGGAAAAAAGAACGCGCCGAAAAACGCCATACTGCTCGTAATGGCGATATCGGTCGTTATCCCGTTCCTCGGCCGCAACGCTACCGTATGGGTGGTAGATGTGATGACCGTCGGTGCGTTGGTAGCATACGGCTACACCTCGGCCTGTGCGTTTAAAATGGCGCGTATTGCCGGAAACAAAAAGATCAGGGTCACAGGGCTGATCGGTATCATTGTTTCGGGTGTAATGTGCCTGTTCCTGATGATACCCAACCTGTTCTCGATGAGCGAAATGGAAGCGCCGTCGTATCTGCTGCTCGCGTTCTGGAGCATCATCGGCATACTGTTCTTCCGCTACGTCTTTATGAAGGATACAAAGCGGCTCTACGGAAACTCCGTTTCGATCTGGATAGTCCTGCTGTTCATCGTATTCTTCACCTCGCTTATGTGGATAAGGCAGTCAAACAAGTCGAGTGCCGATAATGTGATAATGCACATAAGCGAATACTACGAGGACGAAATCGCCGGGAACGGTATCGAGCTCAGCGATGAGACCGCTGCCGAAAATGCCGCGTTCATATCGGAGGAGACGGAGGAGATAAACAATGCCCTCACAAACACCGGTATCATACAGATAGGTCTTATAGCGCTCAGCCTTGTCATAGTTGCGAACGTTTATTCGAAGATGCAGAAGCGCGAAAAGCACCTTGAAAAGAAGAGGGTGCAGGCGGAGGAGAGCAGCAAGGCCAAAAGCGCGTTCCTTTCAAATATGTCGCACGACCTTCGCACGCCTATGAACGCGATAGTCGGCTATACGACGCTCGCACGGGACGATGATATCAGTGTCGGGGAGATGCGGGAATATCTTGCCAAGATAGACGCTTCGAGCAAGCACCTGCTCGCGCTGATAAACGATATCCTTGAAATGAGCAGGATAGAGAGCGGCAAAATGGAGCTTGAAACGGACAATGCCGACATCACACAGATAGCAAACGAGGTGCACGACCTGTTCATTATGCAGATGAAGCAGAAGAACATCACCTATAACGTTGTCTGCGATGACAGCCTTACCGACCGCTTCGTTATATGCGATAGGAACCGTCTGAACCGCGTCCTGCTCAACCTCGTGAGCAATGCCTACAAATTCACGCCCGAGGGCGGAACGGTAGATGCGCGCTTCCTGCAGACGGGAAATACCGAGGACGGCAGCGGCATTTACGAGATACACATAAAGGACAGCGGCATAGGTATGACGAAGGAGTTCGCGGAGAAGGTGTTCGAGGCGTTCGAGCGCGAGCGGACATCTACGGTAAGCGGCATACAGGGTACCGGCCTCGGAATGGCGATAACCAAGAGCATAGTCGATCTTATGGGCGGGCAGATAAAGGTCAATACAGCACCCGGCAAGGGCACCGAGTTCGTGGTGTATCTGACGCTTGCGAAGGGCGATGGCTCGGCTATAGCGGCCGAAACGAACAGGCTTTCGGCGGAGAAGGCTGCCGAGATCGATTTCACAAAGATGAGGCTGCTGCTGGTCGATGATATAATGATAAATCGTGAGATAGCGGCAAAGGTGCTGCGAAAGTTCGGCTTCACGGTGGAGACCGCGGAGAACGGCAAAGAGGCTGTCGATAAGGTCTCCGCTTCACAGGCGGGATATTACGACGCCGTGCTCATGGATATTCAAATGCCGGTAATGGACGGCTATGATGCTGCAGCGCAGATACGCGGGCTCCCCGATAGGGAGCTCGCCGCCGTGCCGATAGTCGCAATGACCGCCAACGCGTTCAGCGAGGACGTTCAGAAAGCCCATGACGCCGGTATGAACGCCCACGTCGCCAAGCCGATAGACGTAGATAACCTGAAGCAGACGCTCACGGAGATCCTGAGCTGAGAGGCACAGAGGTCGCTGCCGCTCGAGAAACGTGGCTCGCCTGAGGGCGAGCCACCCGGGGAAAAGGCGCTGTAAAAAAATAGACTGCATTTTTACCGGAAAAAGGTGGAAATGCAGTCATTTTTGTGATATTATAAAATTATGCAAAACATATCACGAGAATATTATAACACATATCAATTAAAATTACCATTGGAAATATCAACAATAATAGATATTTCAGACCCGGTATATTCGTTCAATGCCCGAATGCCGCATACACTCTTCTGGAGAGCTGAACATTCCTCGTGTATGAGGTCTTGCGAAGGTTGAGCTTCGCGTATTCCTCAAACCACTGGTCTGCAAAAGTCTGAAATTTGATAGCCACAGTAACATGTCCGATCTTGCACTCTTCCTCGAAAATCACAGCCTGACGATCAAGCTCTTTCTTGATCTGGCGCTCGGTCATATTTTCCGGCGGTCTCCACGTTTTTGACTGGATCACCTGCTTGCCGTGGACATCATATCCGCATGATACTTTTATTCTGTAGCTGTCGCCGCGTTTTGTAATTGTTGCCATGTGATTATTCCTCCTTACGATAATCGACAAGGCATTTCCTGTACTTAACATTACACACTTTAAAGCAAGATATGTCAAGTCCCCGAAGGCGGAAAATGCCTTGAATTATCCCTCATTTCATTGTTTTTATAGTCTTTTTCTGGTTTTTCGTTATGCAGACTTCACATCGTCTGGAATTTCCCCGAACACCGCCTTGTAGAGTGCCTGCTCGTCGATCAGATACTTTTTGCCTGCCATAAAGCACGGGAGCTGACTGCTTTTGCACATTTGGCGAATGCGATACTCGGTAAGACCGTCGATAAGTTTCGCTGCTTCCTTGTGCATTTTTACCTCGACCCTGCAATTCATAATCCGATCTCCGTTATCGTCAACCGCAGGGTCTCAATATTTTGCCTCTCATATCTCTAGGGGTTTAAAAGGCGTTTTTGTTCCACCTTTAAACAAATTTGTATGAGTGACTATGATGGTGGTCATTTTTTCGACTGCGGTTATGCGATATTTTTATGAGTGTGCAGGCATATTCTTATGTGCGTTTCTTGCTGCCGATTTTATATGTCTCTCTATAATATGGGAAAATAAATGACTATATTTGCGGTAGTTTCACACAATTTTCATTCTAAATCTCTGTTATGACCAACAACAGGCAGCGGGATTTATGCAACGAAAGTGGCTAATTATTGCCGCTTTCGGGGATTTTATTGTTTTCAACAATTTAAGTTTTTTTCATTTTGCTTGTCAAAATTTTTTATTTTGCGTGTCAAGCAACAGGCTTCAATCTTCATAAATATCATTTAAGAAAACTTAAAGCAAGCAAGGCTGCATAATAATTTATGTTTTTTGGATAGACTGCCAAACGGAATGGTGGCAGTCCGCTTTGTGTTGTTTTCAAAACCCCGGCACTTATTTTTTTGCATATTTTTTTCTTTTATCAGAGCCAAACAGCCGGGATTCTCTTGTCATCTCGAATCCCGGCTGCTTCACTTTTGTTTTTTTACAGCGCCTTTTGATTTACCAAAGACCGGTCAGCAGCATCACACCGGGTATCCACGCGGTAACGACGCCCTCAAATATTTGCAGGACGGGAACAAATTTCCCGAGGTCTTTCTTAAACAGCGCGAACAGGGAAGTTCCCCAGAGCAGCGCCCACAGCCACCAAATCACCGCCCAGCGTATGTCGGGAGCGATACCGAGCGCGGCATTTCCGCTGATACCCTCAACTATGCCGAAATATACAGCGTTTATCGCCACAAACACCGAGAAAACATGGAACGGCCGGTCGTCCAGCGAGAAAATGCCGTTCGCCGCGACCCAAAGATATGTGAAGCAGAACAGCAGTCCCGTTCCGGCAGCGTAGTAATTGCCCCGCACAAGGTTTATGATGTTGATGACGAGCGACAGCCCGCCGGTCAGTATGTTCATTACCGCGGCGGCCTTCGGCGGTATCTTCATAAGAGTGCATATGCCGTTGTTTATCAGCACGATACCTACGAAAAGCAGGCATACCCCGAGCATTTCAGCGCCCCCTTATCTGTCGCGAACGGGTTCCCACACAAGCCCCTTGTCTCGCGTGAAGGCGCGTGTCTCGTTCATAGGCATAGGCTTGCCGAAGTAGTAGCCCTGTGCCTTCTCGCAGCCTATATTTTTCAGAAAATCGAAGTGCTCCGCTGTTTCGACGCCCTCCGTGAGCGGCTGCACGCCCATTTCCACGGCGGCGTAAACGATGTAGTTGAGCAGATTGCCCGTCTTGGGGTTGTGGTCGAATGTGCGCAGGAATTCCATATCGAGCTTAAGAACATCGAAATCGTATTCCATAAGCGTGTTGAGTGAGCTGTAGCCGCTCCCGAAGTCGTCTATCCATATCTGATATCCGAGGTCGCGGAACTTCCTGCACTCGTTCTTCAGGTGGTCGGAATGCTCGTTCAGCGCGCTCTCGGTCACTTCTATGTCGAGCATCTCACGCGGCACGCCGTACAGTCTGCGGTAGTTCTCCACGATCTCGACGATGTTGCAGAGCTCGAAATCAAGGCGGGAGAGGTTGATGGATACGGGGACGAGCGGTTCACCCATATCCCGCAGCGCGCAGTAATCCTCGCAGACCTTTTTCACGATGAACGCGTCGATCTTGTGGATAAGGTGGAATTTTTCAAGCGTCTCGATGAAATCGGCGGGGGAGAGGAACCCGACCTTGGGGTCTATCCACCTCGCGAGCGCCTCATAGCCGCATATCTCGCCGGTCTTGACGCGTATAACGGGTTGGTAGAATACTTTTATATATTCCTTTTCAACGGCGTCGTCAACGTAATCCACGACGTACTGCTGCTTGCGGAGCTTTTCGTAGAGCTTGACGTCATATGTGCAGTAGATGATGTCGTAGCGGTGTTTTATGGTGTTGCAGGCGAGGCGGGCGTGGTCGCAGGCAAGACCGACTTCCTTGCAGGAGTCTTCAAGCTCGTAGATACCTGCGCGTATTTCCACACGGGTGCCGTCTATGATCGAGAGGATAGTGTTGTGGAGCTTCTCGACAAGGTCGGTGACGTTCTGTGCGACCGTGCAGATAACGAAGTGGTCGTTCGAGAAACGCGCCGCTATGCTGATATCGCCGAATATACTGCGTATAGTATATGCTATGCGGCAGAGCAGGTCGTCGCCGCGCTGGAAGCCATAGCGTTCGTTGAATATCTTGAAGTTCGCGATATCGAGATGAACGAAGGTGAATTTGTTGGCGGAGCGCTGCGACTCGTCGGAGATAAGCTCCTGCACCTTCTGGTAGAAGCTCGACATATTATAAAGTCCGGTAAGTCTGTCGGTGTTCTGGTTCATCGAGAATATCTGTGTCTCCGCGAAGCTGTTGCGGCTGCGGTTGAGATATTCGTTTTGGTCGATATCGACGATATAGACGTAGAAATAGCTTAGCCCGTGCTCGCCGTGGAGCAGGTGCCCGAAATCCTCGATATAGCGGGTCCTGCCGTCCTTGGTGATGATGCGGTAACGCACATAGTCGTGGCGTTTGTCGGCATTCATCGTCTGCGACTTTATCTCGTTCTGTATCTTATTGAGGTCGTCGGGATGCACCATTCCCTGAAAGCTGTTGTGGGTGTATTCCCGCAGATCCGAAATGGAATCACAGCCGAACAGTCTGATCACGTTTTCTTCCGCGAAAAGTATCTCCTCTTTTTCATCTGCTCTGTAAATGAAGAAGCCTCCGGGCAGACCGGTGGGGATATAGTTTTCATCGGGCTTGATGATGATCTCGTCAGACATTTGCGATTCCTCCTTTGGTAACGGTGATCTATTCATTATTCACTGTTCACTCTTCACTAAGGACGGAAGAAATAATGAATAATGAATAGTGAATAGTTGTGGTGCGGCTTCGCCGCATATCTGAATAATGACGCGGCAGAATCATAACATTATGGTGAGTTAGATCGGTGATCGCGTCGATTTATCACTGTCAGCAACTGTTAATTTGTGAACAGTAATGGTTTTATGGATATATTATACACTGTTTCGTTAGTTTTTGCAATAGTTACGGTGAAATTTCACAATTTTTTTTAATATGTACGGAAAAGTCATACTATTTCCTTTAAATATACAGATAAGCTTTATTTTTGTTTTTCTCCCGCCGCAGGTGAGGGGAGACCGCGAATATCCCGTTACACGAAAAAACGGCGCGGTAGCAAATACCGTGCCGTTTTGATACGCGATGTAACAGCTTACTTGAGTTCGATCTTAGCGCCTGCTTCTTCAAGCTTAGCCTTGATCTCTTCGGCCTCAGCCTTGGCAACGCCTTCCTTGAGGGTCTTAGGAGCAGCCTCAACGAGCTCCTTAGCTTCCTTAAGGCCGAGTCCGCAGATATCCTTGACAGCCTTGATAACGCCCATCTTGCTGTCGCCGAACGAAGCGAGAACTAC
>JAFTAG010000145.1 GCA_017458655.1 Ruminiclostridium sp.
AAACGGAGGCTGTGGAGAGAGACAATAAAAATCCCCCTTCTCCGGAGAAAAGGGGGCGAGTACGGGTCAATGCCGCGGGTTAGACTTGATGAACATAACTTCTTTGGTGATGATACGGATAGCCTCGTTGCGCATATCGGCGGCAGCCTTATTGACGAGCTCCTCGTCGGCGGCGCGCTTGATACGCACTATATTCTGCGGGAGCTTTGACAGGCAGCCGACCGTGACCTCGGCGATGCATTTGTCGCAGGTGCAGCAGTTGAAGCGCTCCATGATGCTCCCGAGCTGCTCATTTATAAGCAGAAACGGGATGTTCACGAACTGAGTCCCTATCTCGGATTTCACGAACACGACCGGGATATTCTCGCCGGTGGGCTCCTGAATGAGCGGGTTATGTGCGGGCAGAGCCTCGGGAGCGTCGAGCAGCCCGAGGACTTTTTTTGTTTTAGCGGTATGTGCCATTCTTATCTCCCGTTGTCTCCGCATATATTGCCGGTCTCATAATACTTTCCGTATGTGCAGAGACTTGAAATCATATATCTTTGGGTGCAGCGTCACGCTGCCGCGGGTCAAGGGGCGCGCAGCCCCTGTCCTGTCCGGAAGGACGGTCTGTCAGAATGTTCCATTCTGACAGACTTCTCTCACAGGTCTATCGGCTTGTTCTTAGGCGGGCGGCCTCTGCCGAGCTTCTGGACTTTGCGTTTGGGCTTTTCGAGGCCGAGGATCTCGTAGGTGAGATCCATATACTCGTGGGCGGATTTTGAGCGGGGAGCGTATTCCACGATAGTTTTGGCGTGGGCGGGAGCCTCCGCGATGATGACGCTGCCGCTGATCTTCTGCTCGAAGACATCGGTGTCGATCATATCGGCTATCTTGGTGGCAAGCTCCTCGACTTCCTTTGTGAGTACGAGGCGCGGAGAATACTTGTTGAGCACGATGCCGCGAATTTCGAGCTGTGGGTTGTAGTATTTCTTGACCGCGAATATCGTCTCTTTAAGCTGGGAAATTCCCTGTAACGAGAGTATTTCCGGAACCATAGGTATGACAAGCTGATTTGAGGCGGCGTATGCGTTTATGGTGAGTATCGAGAGGGCGGGCGGCGTATCTATCAGTATGTAGTCGTAATCGTCCGCAATTGTGGAAAGATGCTTTTTGAGGATATATTCACGCCCCATTGAGGTCAGCTCGAGCTCAACGCCCGAAAGCAGTATGTTCGCGGGAACGACATCGCATGAGTCGCAGTGCTGCACGGTGTCGTAGATGTCGGCTCTGCTCTTGAACACATCGTAGATCGTGTAGGAAGAGTCGCCGTCCGCGCCGAGGCTGAAGCTTAAATTGCCCTGCGGGTCGAGGTCGAGCGCAAGCACCTTCTTGCCCATTCTTACAAGGCAGCCCGCAACTCCCGCGCAGGTGGTGGTCTTGCCGACGCCGCCTTTCTGATTGGTGAACGTGATTATTTTAGCCATAAATCATTCTCCGTATAAACACAAGCGGCTGCAATGCAGCCGCGTATAGTGTCGATATTTTAAATAGACGACATAAAGTTGCCTTCGAGGGCGCTGTCGCTGGGTTCGTAGATGTGGTAGTTCGCCTTGCCGTTCTTCTTTACGAAGTACATAGCGGCGTCCGCGCAGCCGACGAGCTCCTTGCCGTCCGTGCTGTGGTCGGGATAGATAGCGATACCGATAGAAGCCTTGATGTTGAGCGTCGTGTCAACGGACTTGCTGTAGTAGCCTGCATAGAGGTCGTCGATGATATCCATTGAGAGGACTTCGACATTTTCCACAAGCTTGGGGTCGGAGATGCAGAGAACGAACTCATCGCCGCCGAAACGTCCCGCAAAGCCGGTCTCACCCGTTCTTGCCTTGATAGTATCCGCAACGAAGCGAATGGTCTCATCGCCGACGGCGTGGCTGTAGCGGTCGTTGATGAACTTGAAGTCATCGACGTCGATGAACAGAGCCGCGACCTTCTTGCCGACGCTTCTTTCAAGCTCCGCGGCAAACTCGCGCTCGAAGGTGTTTCTGTTGTAGAGCTGCGAGAGGAAGTCGAAGCTTGCACGCTCGGCGAGCTTGAGGGTAGCGTTTTTCTCGCTGGTGATATCGGTAAGGACTCCGATAACGCGGAGGACTTCGCCGAGACGGTCGGTAACGCAGCGAGCCTTCATAGACACCCACATTTCCTTCTCGTCGGGGAGCTTGATCTTGTATTCGTTGCCGATATCGCCCTTGTCTTTGAAGAGCGTATTGATGTCTTTCTTGTACTTTTCGGCATCGTCCTCGTCCATCATCGAATCGAGGAACTTACCGTTGTTGAGCGTTGCGCCGCCAAGGTCGAGCTTGATCTTATCCTTGAAGTTGTCGGACGCGAACATGGATTCCTTCGCGAAGTCATACTCGAACAGCATATTATCCGACAGGTCGGAGACTGTCTTGTGGAGCTCCTCGCTCATCAGCGACTCGTCCATCATCGTGTTGAACACGTCGGACATGGCCTTGAATTCCTTGCCCATACCGGTGGTATCTATACGCTCGCTGTGGTTGCCGTTGTTTATCTGCTTCATCGTGCCGAGCATTCCGAGCATCGGGTCGATGACCTTCTTGGTCGTGAGGGTCATTACCACTACGCAGATGACCGCGAGAACGGCGATCGCCGCCATACCGAGAATGAATATCATCATTGTGAGCGAGCTTGCTTCGGAAGCGGGATAGAGGGCTATCCACACCCAGCCGGAGTTGCTTATCGTGCCGTAGGAGCCGAGGAACTGTCCGCCGCCGTTTATGGGAGTGCCGGACTTGGAGTTGCCCGAATTGAGCATGGTGTCTATAGCGGGGCTTACGGCTGCCGCGAGGTCGGAATTGGAGCCGATATCGGTGCCGTTGTAGCCTGCTGCGCTGTCGCTGTCGGCGATGACCACATAACCGTGAGTGAGGAAGGTACGCTCCTTAAGCGCGTCGGTTATCGCCTTTGCGTTCACGATAACGGATACCGAGCCCGCGGAGGAGTCTTTAAGGGGCGCCGTTACCGCGAAAACGTCCTCGTTGCCGTAGGTGGGGTTCTTGAGCGAGAGCTTGGAGATGCGGGTGCCGGTCTTCTTGTCGTTGCCCGCAACGGCGGAGAGGTTGGTGGTAAGGGGCTTGCCCGCGCCGCTGTAGAGATACTGACCGCTGCCGTCCGCGATAACGAGGTCGGCCACATACTTGTCTTTCTTCATTGCGGAGAACAGGGCGTCGAGCTCGGAGGTCGGGAGGCTGTTCGGCGAGTTGGTGAATTCCATTTTCGCGTAAGCGGTAACATCTGTCACATAGGCTCCGGTGACATTCGAGACATTGGAGCTGAGCGCCGCGCCCGCGACATTGGCCTCTTCGCTTATCAGCGAGGACGAGAAGCCGAAGATCTGCATGGCGGCGATGACTGCCAGGATAATGAGCGGCAGCACCGTTGTTCCGACAAGTATCACACTGAGCGATGTTTTTACCTTGATATTCATATTCGTACCATTCCTATCATGAGTATTTTGCGGAAGACCGCGATTATATTTTCAGAGGAGGCCTTCACGGGCGGGGCTATGTGCCCTTGACCCTTTTTATGCCTTCTTCTTTGCGGAAGTCCTTCTCGAGCTTTTCCTGACGGGCTTTGAGCTGTATCTCATAGACGAGTCTTGCGAGCAGGCCTTCCATTTTCTGATCGACGTTGGAGAACTGGCAGCCGTAGCCTTCGAGCGAGCCGTTGCTGAAAAGCTGTATGCGCAGCACCGTAACTACCGCGCCCACGACCTCTCCGCCGACCTTGAAGTTTAGGAGCAGGTTATCGCCCTTTCTGAACGGCGGGTCAGTGCCCTCGAGGAACGCTCCTCCTATGCTCACGTTCTTTATGCGTGAGAGTATGGGGGAATCGAACTCATAGACGGTGCCCTCCCGCTCATAGCCGCTTATCACGCAGCGCAGGTCGGAATCGACCTTGAAGTATCTGCGCCGCTCCTCCATTATTGTGCCGTACTCGTCGCGTATCTGGATATTTATCTGGTTATCGAGAGACATCTTGACGCGGCCGATGTACCGCACTCTGTCACCGCTGCGCATGAATGCTATGACGTACAGTCCGGTGTCCGCGGGGAGCTCCGGCAGCTCCTTGCCCTTTATCATAATGATATTGTTCACGGGCATATTGTTGATGTACATCCTCGGGAAAGAGAAATGCTCTTCGTCTGCTTCAAACAACAGCTTTCCGTCAACCGCGGTCACTCTGACCTTGACTATCCCTGTCTTGTCTATCAAGCGTTTCTCCTCCTTCCGATAGGCTATGCGGTCACGCACATCCTGTCGGTGGGCATAATCGCTTATTATTAATTATACATTAAAATGCACAAAAAAGTCAAGAGCGCAGGCCGATTTTTTTTGTAGAAAGCGAAAAACCGTCATAACTCACATACCGTTCGTCAGTTTTAACAAAAATTGACTGCTGTTTCGCCATAAAAACGTGGCTTGATTTGGCTATTTTGACCAAAGAGTTAAAAATTTTTAAAAAAGCCTGTACAAAATGAAAAAAACATTATATAATATATTATATATAGGTATATGCCGGAAAGCGGAACGGAGGCGGTGCTGTGCGGTCATATTATCACTGCGTCACCTCGCGGTTCGGAAAACGGGCGGTCTCGGTCATTACCGTCGTAAGCGCGGCGGCGGCGGGCTCCGCTTTCATCGCGTTCATCGTCGGGTATTTCGGACTGTTCACCTCGCGCGGCGGGATATCCCCCGTGATGCCGGTATCGGCGGCGGCCGCGATAACCGCGGGGCTGGCGATAGCTCTCGCCGTCAGGCTCTCCGCCGACAAGAAGACCGCGATGCACAGCAGATACACATTCCTCGATATGCAGCTCAAATTCGCTGCAGTGAGCATCTATTCCGGCGAGGTGTACCGCCTCGGGAAGAGATCGGTCGTCCGCGAGCTGTACCTGATACCGTTTGAGAGCTTCGCCTCGGCAAGCCCCTCCCGCAGCGGCAAAAAGCTTATTATCCGTGGGAAAATGCGCCGCTACGCCATGAACAGCGACGACCTCGGCTATCATATCCGCGACGGCGCGGCGGAATTTGACCGCTGGTGGCTGAACTTCGGGGCGTTCGAGGAGCTTGACGGTGCGGAGATTCCCGCGCTTTTCGGGGACCCCGCAAGGATCTGCTCCGCATTCGAGGCCGGGAAGAAACGCTTCGACGCGCTCCCGAAGCCGAGGCCGCATACCCCCGGAAAGCTCGCAAAGCCGGTCGCAGTGCCGAATGCGCAGCGTCGGAGGATGCCGGAAAGGCTGCATTACGACCCCTATCGGAACCGTTATGTGTAGCCCGAAAAGGCGCGGAAAACTTTTCCACAAAAAATTTTTAAAAAAATTGTAAAAAAATATTGAAAAATATGACGATATGTAGTATAATAGGGTTATATGTAATACAATCGGCTGTGTTTGTGTTGTGACGTTTTTCCGATTTTCAACACTTTGCCCGCCGGTTTTCCACAGTTTGCACGTTATTACCCGCACGGAGGACACCATGGCTTTATTCGATACCACGTCTTTTCGCATAGCGGAGCAGGGATTAAGCCTGCTCAGTCTTCAGCAGTCGGTCATCGCGCAGAACATCGCGAATCAGGATACCCCCGACTACCACTGCAAGTATCTCTACTTCTCGGCTGTGCTGAAAGACAAGCTCGACGAGAACAGAATGCGCACGGGTCAGAAGCGTCTCGAGCTCGCATCGACCATTCATGTCGATGAAACAACAAAGGATCAGCCCGACGGCAACAACGTCGATAATGATACCCAGCAGGCGCTCTTCGCAAAGAACGCGCTCCAGTACGAAGCCCTCATAAATCAGATAAACTCCGAGTTCACAATGCTCAAAGCCGC
>JAFTAG010000146.1 GCA_017458655.1 Ruminiclostridium sp.
ACGGAGATAAACTTCACGCTCGACGGCGATGTGGTGCGTAACGTAAGATTCACGGGCGGCTGCAACGGCAACCTCAAAGCCGTATCAAAGCTCGTTGACGGTATGACGGTGGCGCAGATACAGGAGAAGCTCGCGGGGAACACCTGCAACAACCGCCCCACCTCCTGCGCCGACCAGCTCGCCATAGCGGTGAGAGAGGCCTACGAGAAGGCAGGGAAGGCCGGCTGAAATGGAAAAGAACTACGAAATGCTGAGGCTCGGAAACCAGCTCTGCTTCCCGCTGTACGCCTGTTCGCGCGAGATAGTCAAGAAGTATAACCCGCTTCTTGCGGAGCTCGGGATAACATACACGCAGTATATAGTCATGCTCGTGATGTGGGAAGAGCGCCGTATCAGCGTAAAGGAGCTCGGCGCGAAGCTGTATCTCGATTCGGGAACGCTCACCCCTGTGCTGAAAAGCCTTGCCGCAAAGGGTTTTGTGACGCGGGAACGCTCCGCCGAGGACGAGCGCGTGCTGATAATTGAGCTTACCGCCGAGGGCGAGGCGCTCAAAGAGAGGGCGGTGGAAATACCGCCGAAGATAGGCTGCTGCGTGCAGCTCACCGGCGATGAGGCCGTGGAGCTCCACCGCCTGCTTTATAAAGTGCTGGGCGGTATGTGAGCAGGTATTTTTATGCAAACACATACAAGGTATTGACATTTTTCGCAAACCGTGCTACAATATATTGTGAAATTGCTGTCGGTAACTTATGAGATACTCTGTTATCGTCTCATAAATCGCTTGATCTGCGGATATTGACCGCGATATCACTCCATAAAAATGTCAAGAAGGATCTGATAGATATGAAAAGATCGTTGAAAGCCGCGGCAGCCGTTTTTGCGGCGTTTGCTATGACGATAGGCGGCTCTCTGCCCGCTTCCGCCGAGACTTCGTTTTACGTCAGAACGCTCGCCGGAAGTGTCCGCGTCAGAGAAGGGCCGGGGACGGGATATAAGTCGCTCGGCAGAACGAATAAGGCGGGCAGCTTCACATATATAGGCTCGCAGCTCGATGAATTCGACATACCGTGGTACAAGATATCGACCAAGAGCGGCGTGGTAGGCTGGATATCGAGCAACTACTCCCGCCGGTATTTCAAGAAGGACTTTAAGCCGGAGGTACCGCTTCCCGAGGAATTCGTTTCGGACGGCACACCGAGGTCCGATGTGCAGAAGGTCGTTCACGACACCGGGGTCGATACCAACGCCATAGCCGTGCAGGTCGCGGCGATACGCGGCAGTGACGGCAAGGTGATCGACTGGACATACGGCTGGTCGAAATACGGCGAAAAAGAGGTCGGAAACGGTACAAAATTCCGCACCGCCTCGATAAGCAAGGTCGCCGTCGCGATATGCGCCATGCGTATGCAGGAGCAGGAAATACTTAACATCAACAAGAACATAAGCAATTACTGGGGAAAGAAGCTCGCAAAAAGCATCTCCCTCTCAACGCTGTTCACGCATACATCGACCCTGCGATATCTGTCAATGCAGTCGTCGCTCGAAAATATGCTCGATCAGCTCACCGAAAAGAACAGCTTTACCGATCAGACAGTAGGGAAGGCTGCCTCGTGGTATTACAACAACTACGGTATCTCGATAGCCGCGGCAACGCTCGAACAGGCCGCAGACAGGGTGCTGGAGGATTATGCGCAGGAGCAGCTTTTTGAGCCGCTCGGCGTGGATATGTCGTTCTTTGCCGGGGATATCGAAAATACCGGCAGACTTGCGACGCTCTACGAGGCCGACCACGGCGTAGAGCTCACGGTGAATGAGGCGAAGCGCGTAAACTGCGACAACGAGATAGGCGTCAACGCGAGCAATTACGTCGGCGGGCTGACAGGCTCCGCGCGCGACGTGGCGAAGATGTTCTATATGCTCGCGAACGACGGGAAATTCAAGGGCAAGCAGGTGCTCTCAGCCGAATCGGTCGAAAAAATGGAAAAGCGGTATTTCAAGGCGAGCGACGGCGGCGGTGAGTTCCGGCAGTGTCTTGCTCTGCGCTATCAGCGCAATATCTGCAACACCTCGGAGCTTTACTATCACACGGGCAACGCTTACGGGGTGATAGCCTTCGCGTCATACGACCCCGCGACGAAAAATACCGTTGTGGTGATAACGACCGGCGCGAGCCACGAGCGTGACGACAACGGCATTTATAAAGTATGCACCGATATTGCCGGTAGCGTTTACGAAAATATTGACAAGATATAAAATATCGGCACAGCCCCGAAAAGCTGTGCCGTTTTTTGTTAAGAGACTATTATTTTTATTGTTAGCGAGCTGCTCCCGAGTGACGCGGTTATCACTGCGGTGCCTTTGGCCTGCGCGGTGAACTTGCCGACGGCAGAGACCTTTGCGACGGACGTTTTGGAGCTTTTCCAGGTGATATTGTCGTCGGTCTTTGCGGAGAGGTCCGCGCCGAGCTGTATCGTATCGCCGACCTTCATTGTCATTGTGAGGTTTGTGAGTTTGACGCCGGAGGAGCTGTCGGAAGCGTCATCGGACGGGAAAGAAGGCTTCATGATAGCTTTGTTGTTTCCTAAACCATAACTTGCTATTTGAATATTTAGCTTTCCTTTCCTGCGGTGCGCATAAACTAAAAAGTGCGCAGCAACGAAGCTACGCACCGAAAAATGTAAGCTCCGATTGCTGCGACACAATAGAATTTCCGAAATCTGTATGCCCTACTTGCCTACAATATCTCTGTTGAAAATGGACTTACATTTTTACCATTTCTATACAGAGATATGATATACAAAAAGGGCGAACAAAATTCAGCCCTCTTAATCCTGAAAATTTAAAAAGGCATACCAAGAGTTTCCGGAAACTCGTTATTCTATTATGTCGCAACTTAAATTATAGCACATCTCGGTAAGATTTGCATTACTTTTTCCAAAAAAGGCAGAAAAATTGCTATATTAAAACTAAAGCTGTTAAATATCGGTAATTTTGTTCTTTCTCCCCACCGAAGGTGGAGTGAGAGAATATATTCGGGTGCCGAGATAATAAGCGGTTTATCGGCAAAAATAAAAAAAATATGCAAAAATATAAAAAATTTTCAAAAAAAGCTTGACAAACGGACAGGTTTTGTGTATAATTAAATAGTCACTTGAAGAAATGGGAGTTTAGCTCAGCTGGGAGAGCGTCTGCCCTACAAGCAGAGGGTCACAGGTTCGAGCCCTGTAACTCCCACCACCTTTGAGCGACATACGGCCCGGTAGTTCAGCTGGTTAGAACGCTAGCCTGTCACGCTAGAGGTCATGGGTTCGAGCCCCATTCGGGTCGCCAGCACTTTTATGTGCTATTTGCTTCTGTAGCTCAGTTGGTAGA
>JAFTAG010000147.1 GCA_017458655.1 Ruminiclostridium sp.
CACCCATAGCGGGGCTGCCCAGACCGAGAGCGTCGTAGTCCGCGATATTGCCGTTGAAATCCGAAACGCTTATCGCTTCGACTCCCGCGCCCTCCGCGACTGCCTTCGCCATTTTCTCGGTATTGCCCGTACCGCTCCAATAAATAACTGCTGCTGCCATAAAAATGACCTCCTGTTTTATGAAATTCTGAGGGCGCGGTAAATGTCGCAGCCCTCGTTTAATTTATTGCACAGAAATGTTCTGCACCTTTCGTAGTTTGCAAATGTCCGCTTTGCGCGTTCCTCGGAGCCATAGACCTTCCAGCAGCCGCAGAGCTTGTAATTCTCGCCGTTGTTGGCAATAAAGCCCTTTACGTCCTCTGCCGGGTAATCGAGAAACAGTCCGATCTCGTGCGGGAATGTGCAATGACCCATTCGCTCGGACAGCCTTGTGAGCATAGCTTCAAGTCCGCTGTCGATATCGTAGCCGTCCGCTTTCAGCATCTCCGCCGTTTCCGCTTCACACAGCCGTTTGTACAGCTTCTTCTCGTTGTAAACGAGCATCACACAGCGTGTTTCGCAAAGATGAAGTATGCGTATTTTCAGCCCTCTCTCGGCAGCGCGGCGGTTGAATATACGAAGATGAACGCCTATGTCGAACTCCGAGCGCGACAGCGAAACAAGGCTCGCGCACTTTATCCCCATAAGCGTCGGAGCCGTATGGAACGCGAGCTTACGGTTGAAGCTGAAATATTCTTCTTCGGACATATTTTTCACCCCGCACATATTATGCCTTGCTTGTCGCTGTATATAAGTTAGCGGCAGCTAACTTATATACAGTATATCACATCAGTCTTGTTTTGTCAAGAGAATTTTAAAATTTTTTCTCGGATTGCAAATATTCGGAGCACCTCCGATACCGATCCCTTATCAAAATACGATCACCCGGAAAACTCACCGCGCCGAAAATCCACAAACCACAATTCACAATCGTGGTGTCGCTTCGCGACTTGTTTAAATCGTGACGAGGGTCAAGAGCCTTATTACAGATCTACGGTGAGTTATCCGGGGGATCATATCGGCTCCTCTAAAAACCTGTTGTCGTCGGGCGTATCGTCGGAAAATCGGCAGAATGCTCAATAAGAAAGCGCGCATCGGCCTTTGCCTTGTGCAATATTGCGATATGTGCGAAAAATTCCCGCAAACTCTTGACAATGCGGCTAAAAAGATGTATAATAAAAGCCAAATTCGCAAAACCTTACAACTCAATATAGAGCTTTCCTTCACCCGAGCTTGATGTATCGGGACACGGAATGTGGGTGCGTGTGTTCCCATGCGGAAAACACTATTCCCCGCGAGTCGGTCACTGTGAAGCCTTTGTATTTGCGCAAACGTAAGATACGGGATAAGTCAGATACGTGGAAGGAGGCTGTGTTTCTGCCGTAACCGGAATCGCGTTTATCAAGCGGGACATACTGTAATTGTATGTCTTTTATTATTGGCGCACCTTTTCGGAAGGTACGCCGATTTTTATTTTCAAGGAGGTAGATCTATGAGTACCGCAGTTATCTATTGGAGCGGAACGGGCAACACCGAGGCCATGGCAAAGGCCGTCGCGGAGGGCGCAAAAGCGGAATCGTTCTATGTTTCCGACTTCACGGGGAGTATTTCGGACTACGACGCGCTCGCGTTCGGCTGTCCGGCAATGGGCGATGAGCAGCTTGAGGAGGCTGAGTTCGAGCCGTTCTTTGAGCGGATCGAAAACGAGCTTTCCGGCAAGCGCGTTCTGCTGTTCGGGTCGTATGACTGGGGAACGGGGGACTGGATGCGCGCGTGGGAAGGGCGCGTAAAAAACGATGGCGCGGAGCTTATCGACGAGGGCTATATCACCAATCTTGACGCGAACGAGACCGAGCTGGGCGAGCTTCGCGAACTCGGAAAGAAACTGGCGGGCGTATGAACGACGGCGTTTACAGTATTGCAATAACGATGACCGGCGGTACGGGCAAGGCATATATAAGCTCACCCGTAACGCTTACGGTCACGACCGGGGAAATGACCGCCAAAATGGAGTGGAGCAGCCCCAACTACGATCTGATGATAGTTGACGGGAAAGAGTTCCTGCCCGTTAATACGGACGGCAACTCGGTATTTGAGATACCCGTATATACGCTTGACGAACCGCTTTCCGTGCAGGCTGAGACTGTCGCTATGTCCGAGCCGCACCTGATAGATTATGTCATCACATTTGACAAGTCGTCTCTCCCCGCGGAGAACGGTCTTAATGTACCGCTTATCGTGGGAGGATCGGCTGTCGGAGCAGTCGTTATAGTCGGCGCGGTGATCGCCGTCGTAAGATCAAGAAAGAAAAAAGCATGATCAAAAAGCTGACAGCCATATTACTCACAGCAGTAATTATCGCGAACCTCTGCGGCTGCGGGCAGGCTCCGGCGGCCTCGGACACCCCGTATATCATTGCGGGTCACAGCGAGCCGGTGAAGCGCGAAAACGCCTACGCCGAATGCTTCACGATATACGAATACGACAACGGTGACGCTATGATAACGACAACTGACGGCGGTGCCTATCTCATAACGGACGGCGCACCCGCGGGACTTGCCTCAAATGTCACCGTCATACCGCGCTCACCCGATCTGATATACCTCGCGGCAAGCGCGGTGATGTGCTTCTACGACGCTATGGACAGGCTCTCCGACATACGCTTTTCGGCGATCGACGCAGACGACTGGTACATAGAGAACGCGCGGGCGGCTATGGAACGCGGCGACATCATATACGCGGGAAAATACCGCGAGCCGGACTATGAGCTGCTTCTGTCGCGGGGCTGCCGGCTCTCGATACAATCCACGATGTCTGAGCACGTTCCGAAGGTGCGCGAAAAGCTTGAGGAGCTCGGCATTCCCGTTTTCATTGACCGTTCGAGCTATGAAACGCACCCGCTCGGGCGCTGCGAATGGATAAAAGTCTATGCTGAAATGGCGGGCTGCCCCGAGCTCGGCGAGGAGCTTTTCGGGCAGCAGAAGAAACATTTCGACGAGCTTGAGAAAGTACAGTCGAGCGGACTTACAGCGGTATTCTTCTACATCACCTCGTCCGGCAGGATAGTCACCCGAAAAGCCGGAGACTACATCACAAAGATGATAGAAATGGCGGGCGGCAGGAACGTCTTTGACTTCATCGGCGACGACAACGCGCTCTCCGCCGTGACCCTCGAACCGGAGCAGTTCTGCCTTCACGCGAAGGACGCGGACATCATCATCTACAACTGCAACATTTCGGGCGAGATACACAGCATCGACGAGCTGACGGCGAAGAACGAGCTGCTGAAGGAATTCCGCGCGGTGAAGAACGGTAACGTCTGGTGTACCGGACGCAGCGTGTATCAGGACATAATGAAGACCGGCGACATACTCACCGACCTGCACACGGTATTCTTCGACACCGGAGAAAAAACAACACACCTCTATAAAATCAATTAATAATTAATAATGAATAATTAATAATTGTGGTGCGCGCTTCGCGCGCGTATTTGGATCGTGACGAAATTTAAAACTTTGATATGAATAAGCGAATTATCTTCTCATTCGCACTTCTCGGTGTATTGACGATAGTTTTCATCGTTATAAGCATCTCGGCGGGAAGTGCGGAAATATCACCCGCCGAGGTCGTGAAGATACTGCTCGGCGGCGGCTCCGATGACACGGCGGCAATGATACTGCTGAAAATAAGGCTTCCGAGAACACTCGCGGCGGCAGTGCTCGGCGGGGCGCTCGCGCTGTCGGGATATATGCTCCAGACGTATTTCCACAACCCGATAGCGGGGCCGTTCGTGCTCGGTATATCATCGGGCGCGCGTCTTACCGTTGCAATTGCGTTGATACTCGCGGCACGCGGCGCGATAGTGCTCAACTCCGCACTTATGGCAGCGGCTGCCTTTGTCGGCGCGCTGATCGCGATGTCGGCGGTGCTGCTTATGTCGTCGCGCATACGCAGCATGTCGCTGCTGGTCGTCTGCGGCGTAATGATAGGCTATATCTGCACGGCGATAACCGACATCATCGTGAACTTCGCGGACGACTCGGATATCGTAAACCTGCGGGGCTGGTCGGTGGGAACTTTCTCCGGCTTCAAAACGGAGTCCCTTGTCGTCTGCGCGGTGATAGTGTTTGCAGCGCTGACTGCGGTTTTCTTCTTGTCAAAGCCGATCAGCGCGTACCAGCTCGGTGAGAGCTACGCCGTCGATATGGGCGTGAACATAAAGGCTGTGCGTATCGCGATGATACTGCTGTCGAGCCTGCTGTCCGGCTGTGTGGCGGCATTTGCGGGCCCGGTCACATTCGTGGGTATAGCGGTGCCGTTCCTCGTGAAGATGCTGTTCGGGACTGCAAAGCCTATCGTGATGATACCAGCGTGCTTCCTCGGGGGAGCGGTGTTCTGCATTATAAGCGACATCATCGCACGCACGGTGATCTCCCCGTCGGAGCTCGGCATAAGCACGGTAACGTCCGTCCTCGGCGCACCCGTGGTGCTGATGATAATGTTAAGAAAGAATAAAGAAGCATAAAATGTCCTCGTCCTCGTCGGAGACGGGGAGAGGAACTAAAACCGATCTGCTTTATTACCGGAGTTCAAATGGAACAATGCTACTGATCAAGGACCTGTGCGCGGGCTATGGGAAGCGCGAGATCGCACACGACATATCGTTCACGGTGAGCGGCGGCGAAGTGCTGACCTTCATCGGACAGAACGGCTCGGGCAAATCCACGCTGCTGAAAACGCTCGCGGGACAGATACCCGCGCTGTCGGGCGAAATACTGATAGACGGTGTGAGCGTGTCGGAGCTCAAGCGAAACGATGCCGCAAAGCTCGTTTCCGCTATGCTCACCGACCGCCCGAAGACCGATATGATGACCTGCCGCGATGTTGTCGAGACGGGAAGATACCCTTACACCGGAACTTTCGGGCTGCTCGGGGACGCGGACAAAAGAGCGGTCGCCGAAGCTATGGAGCTTACCGACAGCGCGGAGCTCGCAGACTGCTTCTTTTCCGAGATAAGCGACGGACAGAAACAGCGCGTCATGCTCGCAAGGGCGGTGGCGAGAGAACCGAAGATACTCCTGCTCGATGAGCCGACCTCGTTCCTCGACATACATTACAAGCTTACATTTCTCGAAATGCTCGACAGACTGCGCAGGGAGCGTAATATTGCAGTCGTGATGTCACTGCACGAAACGGAGCTTGCGGCAAAAATATCCGACACCGTGCTACTGCTGAAAGGCGGGAAATGCACAGGTCTCGGGACGCCTGCGGAGCTTCTCGGGAAAGAGCGCCTCACCGAGCATTTCGATGTCTCGGAGGGGCTTTACAACAAGTATTACGGATAATAAGGTGGCCAACTTATTATATATAAAAATCAACAGGAGGTAATAAGATGAAACTAAGAAAGATAGCCGCAATGGCGCTGAGTACCGCTATATGCGCACTCGCACTTGCAGGCTGCGGCGGGAACGCTCCCGCCGCGACAACGGAACAGACAACAACTGCTGCAACGACCACATCTGCGGCAGCAACGGAGGAGACCACTACGGCAGCCCCCGAGACTACGGCAGCCGAAACGACGGAGGAACCCGCCGAGGACGACACGGATGTTTCCGGCAAGCCCGTTATCCTCACGGTAAGCTTCGGCACGAGCTACAACGACAGCCGCGATAAGACTATCGGCGCTATCGAAGCAGCGATACAGGACGCAAACCCCGACAAGGAGGTGCGCCGCGCATTCACGAGCCAGATAATCATCGATAAGCTGAAGGAACGCGACAGCCTCGTTATCGACAATGTTGACGAAGCATTCGCGCGTCTTGAAACCGACGGCGTTAAAGAGCTTATCGTTCAGCCCACCCACGTTATGAGCGGATTCGAGTACGACGATCTTATGGCTGTCGTAAAGGCAAATGCCGACAAGTTCGACAGCGTGAAGGTCGGCTCTCCCCTGCTCACAACAGACGCTGACTACACCGAAGTTATCGATGCGATCACGGCAGCTACCGCCGAATACGACGACGGCGAGACCGCGATAGTATTTATGGGTCACGGAACGGAACACGCTTCCAACGCTACTTATGCAAAGCTTCAGACAATGCTCACGGACGCGGGCAAGAACAATTACTGCATCGGCACGGTCGAGGCTGGGCCTTCTATAGACGACGTAGTGGCATTTGCAAAGAACGGCGGCTACAAGCGCGTAGTCCTCGAGCCGCTCATGGTAGTTGCGGGCGACCACGCCAACAACGATATGGCGGGCGACGAGGAGGATTCGTGGAAAACTATACTCACGAACGAGGGATTTGAAGTAGTTCCCGTACTTCGCGGTCTTGGTGAGATCGAAGCTATACAGAAGATCTACGTTGACCATGTCAGGAGCGCAGCGGCTCTTTCGGGCGCTGCCGTTGCCGACGGAGAATACACGATCACCGCAGAGACCGACTCGTCCATGTTCAAGATCGTTGACTGCGAACTCACAGTCGCAGGCGGCAAAATGACGGCAGTGATCACACTCAGCGGTTCGGGCTTCAACTACCTCTACCCGGGAACTGCGGCAGATGCGGAAAAAGCTGCGGAGAGCGATCTCATAGCATTCACGGAAAACTCCGAGGGTCAGCACGTTTATACCATTCCCGTCGAAGCTCTCGATAAGCCGATAAAATGCGCTGCACAGAGCCTCAAGAAATCAACCTGGTACGACCACGAGATAACCTTCAGATCCGAAAGCATAGCATAAAATGATGAACGAATTTGTTTACCGCGGCGGAAAGTATCTCCGCTGCGGTTATACTACCGGTTCGTGTGCCGCCGCAGCCGCAAAGGCTGCGGCAATATGCGTTTTATCGGGCACAGGACCCGGCAGTGTGGAATTGCCGACACCGAAAGGGATAACTCTGACGCTTGATGCTGCGGCAGCCGAGATCGCGGAAAGATACGCGAAATGCGCGGTAAAAAAAGACAGCGGCGACGACCCCGATATAACGAACGGGATACTTGTTTACGCGAAGGTGTCAAAGACCGAAAGCGGCATCGTCATAACCGGCGGAGAGGGCATCGGGAAAGTCACGAAAGCAGGCCTCGATCAGCCTGTCGGAGAATACGCCATAAACTCAGTACCGCGAAAAATGATAGCCGAGGCTGTTTCGGAGATCGCCGCGGAATACGGATATAACGGCGGATTTGAGATAGAGATAAGCGTTCCCGGCGGCGAGGAGCTTGCAAAAAAGACATACAACCCGCGTCTCGGTATCGAGGGCGGTATCTCCGTGATCGGAACGAGCGGCATTATAGAGCCTATGAGCAACGCCGCGCTCGTTGACACGATACGCACGGAGCTGAATATAAGAAAGGCCGGGGGGCACGAAAACGTGTTCTTTACCCTCGGAAATTACGGTGAAAATTTTATCGCGCGGGAGCTCCCGTTCGATGTGGAAATGAGCGTCAAGTGCAGCAATTTTATCGGCGACGCTATCGACATCGCGCTTGAACTGGGCTTTCGCGGGATATTGATAATAGGGCATATCGGAAAGCTCGTCAAGCTCGGCGCGGGGATAATGAACACACATTCCGCACAGGCGGACGGGAGAATGGACGTGCTTGTGACCTGCGGAGTGCTCGCGGGCGCGGAACTGTCGGTGCTGCAAAAGCTCCCCGACTGCGCGACTGTCGATGCGGCGCTCGATATACTCGACGAAGCGGGATATATGCGGAAAACGCTTGATATCCTCGCGGTACGCGCGGGGTATTACCTTGACGCCAAAATCAAGGGTGCCGCGAAAATTGCCGCCCTGATGTTCTCGGACAAGCACGATGTACTCGTGAAAACGGCGGGCGCGGACGAGCTGATAAATACGATAAAGGATGAATACAATGGTTGATTTTGTCGGGGCGGGCTGCGGTGCGGCAGACCTTATAACCCTGCGCGGAATGAAGATTTTACAGGAAGCGGACGTTATGATCTACGCGGGCTCGCTCGTAAATCCGGAGCTGCCGGAATACGCGAAGGACGGCTGCGAGATACACAACAGCGCGGAAATGACGCTGGAGGAAATTATAGACATAATGCGAAAAGCCGAGGCCGAGGGAAAGCATACGGTGCGCTTGCAAACAGGCGATCTGTCTCTGTACGGGGCGCTCCGCGAGCAGACCGACAGGCTCGATGAGCTCGGCATAGCCTACCGCGTTACACCGGGCGTGAGCTCGATGTTCGGAGCCGCGTCCGCACTGAAAGCCGAGTACACACTTCCGGGAGTTTCACAGTCTGTTATCATCACACGAATGGCGGGGCGCACGGAAGTTCCCGAACGCGAGAGTATCGAGAGCTTCGCCGCGCACGGCTGCACAATGGTGATATTCTTAAGCGCGGGAATGACCGCGGAGCTCTCGGAACGGCTGATACGGGGCGGCTGCGCCCCCGAAACGCCCGCCGCGATAGTATATAAGGCGACGTGGGAAGACGAGAAAATAATGCGCTGCACAGTCGGGAAGCTGCACGAGACCGCGCTTGCCAACGGCATAAAAAAGACCGCTCTCATCATTGTCGGGAACGTTCTCGGCAGCGACTTTGAGCTGTCAAAGCTGTATGACAAAACGTTTGAGACAGAGTTCAGAAAGGCGCAGAAATGACCGCAGCGATAATTTCGTTCACCGGGGACGGGCGCGGTATCTCGGCCCGGCTTGCAGCCGGGATCCCCGGCTGTACGCGGTTCTGCTTTCACAAACACAGCGATGAAAACGCCTGTTCATTTACCGAATTGTCCGCACTTACCGCGGATATTTTCGGCAGATACGACGCGCTTGTGTTTATAAGCTCGGTCGGTATCGCTGTCCGGGCGGTCGCTCCGCACATACGCTCGAAGCTGACAGACCCGGCTGTCGTTGCAGTCGATGACTGTGGGAAATTCGCGGTATCGGTGCTTTCGGGACACCTCGGCGGTGCTAACGGGCTTGCGAAAAAGATCGCGGAGATCATCGGAGCAGTGCCTGTGATCACGACCTCCACAGACGCTCACCGGCTGTTCTCACCCGATGTTTTCGCGAAGAAAAACGGGCTTGTGATATGTGATATGAACGCCGCGAAAGCTGTGGCGGCGGCCGTACTGAACGGCGAAAAGGTCTGCGTGAAATGCGCATATCCGCACTCGGAAATACCCGTGGAGCTGACGGAATGTGACAACGGGAACATCGGCATCTGCATATCGGGGAATGCCGACGACAAGCCGTTTGATACAACGCTGAATTTGCTGCCGAAAGATCTTGTCACCGGTATCGGCTGCAAAAAAGGAACCTCCTGCGACGCGGTCACAAGTCACATAATGAGTGTGTTTTCTGAAAACAGGCTCGATATCCGCAGGCTTTCGACTGTCGCGACGATAGACATAAAGGCTGACGAGCGGGGGCTTCGGGAGTTTTGTGAGCAGCTCGGGGTTCCGCTGAAAACATACACCGCGGGAGAGCTTATGCAAGCGGAGGGCGAATTTTCACACTCGGATTTCGTCGTAAAAACGACGGGCGCGGACAATGTCTGCGAGCGCGCGGCAGTATGCGCGGGAGGAATGACAAAAGTTCCGAAAACCGCGCGGAAAGGCGTTACTGCAGCGGTCGCGGAGCTGCCGGTATATATAAATTTTGCAAAGGAATGATATGATGTTATACATAGTAGGCATTGGCTGCGGGAGCGCCGAGGGAATGACGGGCGAAGCGACAGCGGCGATAGAACACAGCGCTCTGGTCGTGGGTTACACGGTGTATAACGAGCTGCTGCGCCCGATATTTCCGGAGAAAAAATTCTATGAGACCGGAATGAGGCAGGAAAAGGAGCGTGTGATCTTCGCGCTTGAACAGGCGGCCTGCGGACTCGATGTGTCGCTCGTGTGCAGCGGCGACGCCGGCGTTTACGGAATGGCGGGGCTGGCGTTCGAGCTTGCGGAGGGCTACCGCGATGTGCGGATAAAGGTCATCGCGGGAGTCACCGCGGCGCTCTCCGGCGCGGCGCTTCTCGGTTCCCCGCTGACCAACGATTTCGCGGTCATCAGCCTGTCCGACCTGCTGACACCGTGGGAGGTCATTGAGAAACGCCTTGAGGGCGCGGCAATGGGCGGCTTCACGATCGCTCTGTACAACCCGATGTCGCATAAGCGCACTGAAAATCTGCGCAAGGCGTGTGAGATAATACTGAAATACCGGAGCTCCGGAACTCCCTGCGGAATCGCCGCGAACATCGGGCGCGAGGGCGAGGCCTGCAGGATACTCACGCTCGGAGAATTGAAGGACACGGCCGCAGATATGTTCACAACGGTGTTTGTCGGCAGCCCGGTCACTCGCGTGATAAACGGAAGGCTTGTGACTCCGCGAGGCTACAGGCTATGAAAAAAATACTCATTTTCGGCGGCACAACCGAGGGGCGCGAGCTTGCGCAGTGGTGCGCATCGAACGGCATTCACGCCGATGTTTCGGTAACTACGGACTACGGCGCGCGGCTGCTCGGGAGCGGCGAAATGCTCAATGTTTTCACGGGAAAGCTTGACTGCGGCGAGATGAAAACGCTCATAACCGCGGGAAATTACGCGGCTGTAGTTGACGCCACGCACCCCTACGCGACCGAAGCGACTGCAAATATCCGAGCTGCGTGCGATCATATCGGAACGCGTTGCTTCCGGCTGACGCGCGGGGAATGCGAGCTTTCGGGAACGTGCGTTGACAGCCTTGACGAGCTTGTCACACTTCTGAACAAGACGGATAAGGTCATTCTCTCGACGCTCGGCAGCAAGGAGTTTTCGTTTTTTGCAAAAGTGAATGGGTGCAAAAAAAGAGTGTGGTTCAGAGTGCTCCCGACTGCGGGGATAGCGGAAATGTGTGCGAATCACGGCTTTGATGAAGCTCACATAATAGCGGAAAAGCCGCCGTTTTCCGTTGAGGATAACATACGTCATATCGGACTAAGCGGCGCGGAAATACTCGTGACCAAAGAGTGCGGCATAAAGGGCGGCTACCCCGAAAAGATCGCGGCCGCGGAGGAATGCGGCATAGAGACCGTAACAGTAAAACGACCCGCGGACAGCGGATATTCATTTGATGAGCTGACGAAAATTATAGGTGTGAACTTATGAAAATAAACATTGTCGGGATCGGTATGGACGGCGAAAAAACGCTGACTGCCGAAGCTAAAGGCGCAATAGAAAAAGCAGATGTCCTCATCGGCGCAAAGCGTATGACAGAGCCGTTCGCGGCACTTGGCAAAACAGTTTTCGATAGCTGGAAGGCGAACGAAATACGCGCATATCTTGACGGCTGCGGCAAGGATACGGCGGCGGTACTGATGTCCGGCGACTGCGGATTTTTCAGCGGTGCGGAGGCGCTGATACAGCTGCTTTCGGGATATGATACGGAGATAATCCCGGGCATCTCCACACCCGTTTATATGTGTTCAAAACTCGGCATACCGTGGCAGGAAATGCGCTTTGTGAGCCTTCACGGAGCCATTGCGAACATCGCCCTTAGCGTGCGTAGGAACGCTAAATGCTTCTTCCTGCTGGGTGGTGAGATCACACCCGCCGATATCTGCAAACGGCTGTGTGAATACGGCTTAAGTGACGTGAGAGTGCATATCGGAGCGCGTCTCGCATACTCCGACGAGCGCATAATAAGCGGGCTTGCAGGCGGGCTCACAGAGGTGAGCTGTGATGGATTGTGCGCGGTGATGACCGAAAACGGCGCTCCCGAAAAATGTGTACGAGCGGGCATTCCCGACAGCGAATTCGAGCGCGGGAACGTACCGATGACGAAAGCGGAAATTCGCGCGGTACTTGCGTCAAAGCTGAAAGTGTGCTATAATGATATTGTGTGGGATATAGGCTGCGGCACCGGCTCGGTAAGCGTGGAATGCGCACTCGCGGCGTATGACGGGACTGTTTTTGCCGTTGATAAGTGCGAGGATGCTGCTGCACTCACAGAGCGCAATGCGCGGAAATTCGGCTGCGACAACATCAATGTCATACACGGAGCGGCTCCCGACGCACCGGGCGGACTGCCCCGTCCCGACAAGGTCTTTATCGGCGGCGCGAGCGGGAATATTTCCGCGGTCATAGACAAGGCGACCGAGGGTGATAATTCCCCGAAGATCGTGATAACGGCGGTGTCGCTCGAAACTTTGAACGAGGCTGCCTGCGCACTGAAGGAGCATGGGCTGACAGCAAGTATAACACAGCTCGCTGCGGCGCGCTACAGGCTTATCGGAACGCATACGATGCCCGATACTCAGAACCCCGTTTTCATCATTGAAGGCGGTGGGATATGAAACGCGTTATTATTGCGGGAACGCACAGCGGCTGCGGCAAAACCACCGTGACCTGCGCCGTACTCGCGGCTCTGAAAGCGCGCGGGCTGCGCACTGCGGCGTTCAAGTGCGGTCCCGATTACATCGACCCTATGTTCCACCGCGAGGTCATCGGCGTTCCGTCGCACAACCTCGACAGCTTTTTCTGCGATGACGACACGCTGAACTATCTGCTGTGCGAACACGCGTATAACAGCGATATTGCGGTCATCGAGGGCGTTATGGGGTTCTATGACGGAGCGGACGGGCGGAGCTCCGCATACTCGCTTTCACAGATCACAAACACGCCTGCGGTCATCGTGATCGACTGCCGCGGAATGAGCGATTCCATCGGCGCGGTCATGCGCGGATTTCTTGAATACAAGCGTCAGAACAACATAGCGGGCTTCATTTTCAACAGGCTTCCCGAACGGCTGATACCGCTTGCGAATAAGCTTTGCGACGAACTCGGGACGCTGTATCTCGGCTGTCTCCCGAAAACGGATATCACGATAGAAAGCCGTCATCTGGGACTTGTGACAGCAGCGGAAATTGATGATATAAAACAGAAACTGTCGCAGCTCGGAGAGCTTGCGGAGCAGCATATCCCGCTCGACAGGCTGATGAAGATACAGACACCGGAGCTGCCGCGTTTTTCGGCTCCGACATTCCCGGAAAAAGCTGCCGACGTGCCTGTTATAGCGGTCGCGAAAGACCGCGCATTCTGCTTTATCTACGATGAAAACATTGAATTGCTGGAAAAACTCGGCTGTGAAACAGCGTATTTTTCGCCGCTTTCCGACAGCAAGCTCCCGGATAACGCGAACGGGCTGTATCTGTGCGGAGGGTACCCGGAGCTGTACGCGGAGCGGCTTTCGGCAAACGCGGAAATGCTCGCGGGCATACGCGGGAAGATAGAGGGCGGGCTCCCGACGATCGCGGAATGCGGCGGATCCATGTACCTGCACGACACGTTTGAAAATATGAACGGTGATGAATATCCGGGGGTCGGAGTGATACGGGGAAAGTGCTTCAAAACCGCAAAATTGCAGCGTTTCGGGTATGTAACGCTTACCGCGGAAAGGGACAGTATGCTGTGCCGCGCGGGCGAAAAAATTACCGCCCACGAGTTCCATTATTTCGACAGCACCGACTGCGGAGCGGATATGACCGCCCGAAAGCCGGACGGGCGCGAATGGGAATGCGTTCACGCGAACAGCGCTCTGTACGCTGGTTTCCCGCACTTGTACTTTTATTCCGATATAAAAATTGCCGGGAGATTTGTCTCGGCGTGCATAGAACACAAGGAGAAAAATGAACAGGATAACCGAAATAAGACCTTCCGACAAAGCCGCGTATAATGCTGCTAAAGAGCGCTGGGACAGTATCGCGAAGCCGCTCGGCAGCCTCGGAATTTTCGAGGACGCGATCTGTCGGATCGCAGCCGTACAGGGCTCACCCGATGTTGACATAAGCCGCCGCACGGCAGTGGTTTTTTGCGCGGACAACGGAGTAGTGTGCGAGGGAGTCTCGCAGTCCGACAGCTCCGTGACTGCGCTCTGTGCGCGTGAGATCGCCGAGGGTCGGTCGAACATAAACGCGCTTGCACGAACCTATAAAGCCGATGTTAAAGCAATTGACATCGGAATTGCGGAAGACATAAAATGCACCGGGCTTATCAATAAAAAAATATCGCACGGCACAGAAAACATGGCAGTCGGTGCCGCAATGACCCGCGAAGAGGCCGAACGCGCGATATGCGTCGGGCTCGGCATTGTGAAGGAGCTGAGATCGGACGGAGCAAGGATCATCGTCAGCGGCGAAATGGGCATCGGCAATACGACAACTTCCGCGGCGGTCGCGTCGGTGCTTCTCGGCCTTCCTGCGAGCGCTGTCACGGGGCGCGGCGCGGGACTTGACAACGCCGGGCTTGCACGAAAAATATCGGTCATAGAACGTGCGGCAAAGGTCAACAGACCCGATAAAAATGACGCTCTCGATGTGCTTGCAAAGCTCGGCGGGCTCGATATCGCGGGCATGGTCGGACTGTTTCTCGGGGGCGCGGTGTATCACATTCCCGTAATCATCGACGGGGCGATATCGGCGGTCGCGGCGCTGCTCGCAAAGCGCATCTCGCCCGACTGCACGGACTATATGCTTGCAAGCCACGTTTCCGCGGAACCTGTCGGAAGGCTGCTCCTCGACGCAATAGGAGCGAAGCCCGTGATAACGGCTGAAATGCGGCTCGGCGAAGGTACCGGCGGTATCATGCTGCTGCCGCTTCTCGACGGCGCACTGAGCGTTTACAACAACGCCCACAGGTTCGATGAAATAGGATTGGAGCGATACACACCGAAATGCTGACATTCATAACAGGCGGGGCAAAGTGCGGTAAGTCACGGCTCGCGGAGAAGCTGCTCGACGGGTTTACGGATAATAAATATTACATCGCGACTATGCGGCCGTTCGGCGAGGAAGCATTCGCGGCGATCGAAAGGCATCGGAAGATCCGCGCCGGGAAAGGCTTTGAGACTATCGAAAAATATACAGACCTGTACGAGCTGGAGCTGCCCGGAAAGCCGCATATCCTGCTCGAATGTATGGCAAATCTCTGTGCGAACGAGATGTTCCGGGGCAAAGAGCTCCGCGACCCGACGGATATTATAATGCAAGGGACGGAACATCTGAAAAGCCGGGCGGAAACGCTCGTCATCGTCACCAACAATGTCGGCTCCGACGGGATAAATTACGCTCCCGAAACGATGAGATATATCGAGGTAATGGGACGGATAAACGCGCTCATAGCGGGCATTTCCGACAATGTCATCGAGTGCGTTTACGGGATCCCGGTCATTTTGAAGGGTAAGCTATGACAGTGCTCAGATCACTTGCGAGCGCATTCCTGATGTACTCGCGAATACCCATGCCGCGCGTGGAATGGAAGGAAGAAAACAGGCGCTATGCGCTGTGCTTTTTCCCGCTCATAGGCGCGGTCATCGGCGGGCTGCTGCTGCTCTGGCAGCAGTTCTGCGGGCTGCTTGATATCGGCGTTATCGTGAACGCGGCCGTGTGCGTGCTGCTCCCGATACTTGTCACAGGAGGCATACACATTGACGGCTTCTGCGACACGACAGACGCCCTTGCATCCTGTGCGGACAGGCAAAAAAAACTTGCGGTCATGTCCGACCCGCATATCGGCTCCTTTGCCGTGATCGGGCTTTGCTCGATGCTGTTATTGCAGTTCGCGCTGTTCTGCGAGGTTCGGAATTACTATGTCACAGCGGTCGGCTATGTGCTTTCGAGAGCGCTCAGCGGGCTTGCGGCAGTGACATTCCGCTCTGCCAAAAGTGAAGGTGCCTTGCAGAATTTCGTGAAGCCTGCGCATAAGAACATCACGGTAACAGCGCTCGTGATCCTTATAATTATCTGCGCGGCGGGAATGCTTCCGCTCGGTCTGTGGGCAGGGATCGCCGTGTGTATCGCGGCGGCTGTCTGTGTGGTGATCTACAGAGCTGCGGCATACAAAAATTTCGGCGGGATAACCGGCGATACCGAGGGTTGGTTTTTACAGATAACGGAAACCGCCATACTTGCCGCGGTGTTCTTTGCCGGGAAATTAACGGAGGTGCCGATGTGATAATGATAACCGGAGGCGCGTTTCAGGGCAAAACGGAGTATATGAAAAAGCGGTTCTCGCTGTCAGATGACGAGATCGCCGACGGCGGGAGCTGCGATATCTCCGGGCTTGCGAAGTCGCGCTTCATCAAGCATTATGAGCTTGCCGTGAAGCGTATGATGTCGGAAACGATCGACCCGCTTGGGTTCACGGAAGGTCTGGACTGTGAAGCAATAGAGATAAACGAGATAGGCTGCGGGATAATCCCGCTTGACAAGAGCGAGCGAGAGTGGCGTGAGATGACGGGGCGGGCGGGCTGCATACTTGCCCGAAAAGCAGCGGAGGTCGTTCGCGTCTGCTGCGGGATCCCGACCTTTATAAAAGGAGAAAAGCATTGACGATAAACTTTATCCGACACGGCAAGACTGCCGGGAACCTCGAAAAACGCTACATCGGCCGCACCGATGAGCCGCTGTGTGAAGCGGGAGCCGCAGAGCTGAAAAGCATCGCTTATCCCGACTGCGAACTTGTCATTTCAAGTCCGATGAGGCGCTGTCTGCAAACCGCGGAGCTTATTTATCCCGGAAAGAAATTGCTTGTATATGACGACCTGCGCGAGTGCGATTTCGGCGATTTTGAAGGTAAAAACCATATCGAGCTGAGCCAAAATGCCGACTATCTGAAATGGCTCGACGGCGGCGGGCTCGGCATATTTCCCAACGGCGAGGACAGCGTAAAATTCAGGGAACGCAGTGTGAGCGGGTTCCTGAAGGCGATAAAAAGCTGTCCCGATAAAGGGGCGGTCTCATTCGTTGTCCACGGCGGGACGATAATGTCCGTGCTCGAAAAATTTGCTGTCCCGCACAAGGAATTTTACGATCATATGGCGGAAAACGGACACGGCTGTGTTACCGTCTATGACGGTGAAAACATTACAATCATCGATAAAATATGAGCTTTTTGACACCGGCGCTGCCTCTTGTCATCGGCTTTCTGCTCGATGTCCCGGCAGGCGACCCGTACATTCTGCCGCACCCGATCCGGCTTATCGGGCGGCTCATATCCGCACTTGAAAAATTTGTCCGCGCACGGTTCAAAAACCTCACCGCGGGCGGTGTTTTTCTTGCGCTCACCGTATTGCTGCTGTCTGCGGGAACGGCGTTCGCGGTGCTGTTTATGTGTTACCGGATCAATGTATGGCTCGGTGTCGCTGTCGAAAGTGTAATGTGTTATTATATGATCGCGGCGAGATGTCTGCAAAAGGAAAGCATGAAGGTGTACAGGGCGCTTGCGGAGAACAACACGGAAGGTGCAAGAAAAGCCGTCTCGATGATCGTCGGACGCGATACCGAAAGGCTTGACGAGCCGGGCATAATCCGCGCGGCAGTCGAGACCGTAGCCGAGAACACCTCCGACGGCGTTACCGCGCCGATAATTTACATGGCGCTTTTCGGGGCAGTCGGCGGGGTCTTCTATAAAGCCTGCAACACTATGGATTCAATGATCGGCTACAGGAACGAGAAATACGAAAAGCTCGGAAGGTTTGCGGCTAAACTCGACGATGTGCTGAATTATCTGCCGTCGAGGCTCACGGCGCTTGTGATGATACTTTCCGCGTTCCTGCTCGGTCACGACGGCAAAAACGCGTGGAAAATATGGCGGCGTGACAGGAGAAAGCACCCAAGCCCGAATTCCGCACAGACAGAGTCCGTGTGCGCGGGAGCTCTGAACATACGGCTCGCCGGGGACGCATGGTATTTCGGGGAGCTGCACAAAAAGCCGTACATCGGCGACGACATACGACCGATCGAAAACGAGGATATCCGACGTGCCAACAGACTGATGTATGTGTCCTCAACGATAGTTCTGATATTTTCCGCTGCGCTGCGGGCGGCGATCTGTCGGATTTTTTTTATGTGGTGAACAAAGGCGGGAAAGAAACAAACGTGTCTGTATTTAGTTGAAAATATAGCATCATACCAATTCCTTATCAAAACAGTGAACGTTTTCGTGTCCCGTCACGATACAAACAGCGGCGAAGCCGCATCACAATTATCAATTGTCAATTAGAATGTCAAGACCCTTCTTCAAAGAAAAATACTTGACTTTCAATGCACGCCGTGCTATAATATAGCCAAAGTTAGCAAAGAACAACCGCGTGACAGATCGGATAAAGTATGTTTATCACGATAATCCCCGCAGCAGCTTTGACAGTCGGGCTTTCCCCGCCGCTGTATTCGCAGGCCGCACCGTTACGGAACAAGCGGTGTTTCGCATCGGCTCCGAAAGAGATAAGGTGTTATGCGGGTCGTTCGCTGCCTAAGAAACGGAGATGATCGATCTATGAACGAGGTCATTCAGGGCGTACTGATCCCTTTTCTCGGAACATCGCTCGGCGCTGCGTGCGTGTTCCTGATGAAAAAGCAGCTCGGCATATCGGTACAGCGCATACTTACGGGCTTCGCGGCGGGAGTGATGACTGCCGCAAGCGTCTGGAGCCTTCTTATCCCTGCGATAGAACAAAGCGGGACAGATATGGGCAGGCTCGCGTTCCTGCCCGCAGCGATCGGGTTTCTGCTCGGTATCGCGTTCCTGCTCCTTCTCGACAGGCTGATACCTCACCTGCATATGAACAGCGACAAGGCCGAGGGGCTTAAATCGAAGCTCCCGAAAAACATTATGATGCTGCTTGCGGTGACGCTTCACAACATTCCCGAGGGAATGGCGGTAGGAGTGGTATATGCGGGGTTTCTCTACGGCGGCGGAATGTCGGCGTCGGGAGCTCTTGCGCTGGCACTCGGTATCGCGATACAGAATTTCCCCGAGGGCGCGATAATTTCAATGCCGCTCAAGGCCGAGGGAATGAGCAAGGGAAAGGCGTTTGCCGCCGGTGTTATCTCGGGCGCCGTCGAGCCGATAGCCGCACTTGTGACTATCGCGGCGGCAGGATTTATTATTCCCGCGATGCCGTATCTGCTGAGCTTTGCTGCGGGCGCGATGATCTATGTTGTGGTCGAGGAGCTTATTCCCGAAATGTCGGCGGGCGAGCATTCCAACATAGGAACGGTATCATTCGCTGCCGGCTTCACGGTCATGATGATACTTGATGTGGCGCTGGGGTGAGCGTTTCCCGGAAAACCCTCACAGATCCTTCATCAAAAGATGAAGGATCAATATAAGGACCACGGAGATCACGAGCATGAAAATTGAAAATATACTCCCCGCCGACATCGAGCGCCGCAGTATGGAAATAATAGAAAGCGAGATCGGCGATATGTCGGCGTTCTCCGAGCACGAAAGGCTCATTGTAAAGCGTTGTGTGCATACTACGGCGGACTTCGATTACAAGGATAATCTGCGTTTTTCGGATAATGCCGCGGAGCTCGGGACAGCCGCACTCAAAGCGGGCTCTGCCATCGTCACGGACACGCAAATGGCGCTCGCCGGGATAAGCAAGCCCGCCTGCAAGAAGCTCGGCTGTGAGCTGCACTGCTTTATGTCCGACCCGGATGTCGCGGAAAAGGCAAAGGCTCTCGGGGTCACTCGCGCAGTGGTCTCGGTCGATAAGGCCGCGGAGCTTTTCGCCGGCAAGACTCTCATCTACGCCGTCGGCAACGCTCCGACCGCGCTTATCCGTCTGCACGAGCTGATAGCGGAGAAAAAAATGAGACCTGCGCTTATCATCGGCGCTCCTGTGGGATTTGTGAATGTCGTCGAGGCCAAAAAGCTGATAATGACCGCGGGCGTGCCGTACATTGTCGCGGACGGAAGAAAGGGCGGAAGCACTGTTGCCGCCGCCATTCTGAACGCTATGCTGTACACTCTCTATGAGCGATGATCCCGAAGAGCTCGGGAGCGACCGGAAAGCCCCGGAAAACTGCAGATCATCAAGCATTATTCACAGCGAGATCATCTTATAGATCAGCTCCATATCGAGACTTTTGCGAACCTCGTCCGCAAGGATATCGAACTGCCGTTCCTTATAGGCTGAGCGGTCGATGCCCGTACCGTCGAAGCTCAGCCCCCTGCGCTCATACAGCGTTCTAACGACTGCCGCGGAGATCTCCGGCTCGTCAAAAACACCGTGGATATAGCAGCCGTAAACACTGTCAGACCACGCGCCGCCGCAGTCGAGCAGCCGTTCTTCGCGCGCCGCGGTCTCGCCCATGTGTATCTCGTAGCCCGTGAAATGCAGACCCGACAGCGGCGCCAGCATACCTCCGACCCGTGCAAAGCTCCCACGCCTCTGCGTCTGATGCTTATTGCTTGCAAAGACTGTTTCGCAATCAAGCAGTCCCATACCTTCGACCTCACCGCCGCCCTCTGTATTATCGGGGTCGGCTATTTTTCTGCCAAGCATCTGATAACCGCCGCAAATGCCGAATACCGGCACTCTGCCGACGGCTCTTTTTATTGCAGCTTCAAGCCCGCTTTCCCGCAGCCACCGCATATCCGCTATCGTGCTTTTCGTGCCGGGAATGACGATCATATCGGGCTCGCCGAGTTCCGTGCAGCGTGTGACATACCGCACCGAGACCCCGTCGTACTGCAAAAACACGTCGAAGTCGGTGTAATTGGATATGTGCGGAAGGCGTATCGCCGCGATGTCGATAACGCCGTTCACAGAGCCGTTCCCGAGCTTATCGGACAGGCTGTCCTCGTCCTCGATGTCGCACTTTATGTATGGAACAACGCCCGCGACCGGTATCCCGCCGCGCTGTTCGAGAATGTCAACACCGCTCCCGAATATCGCTTTGTCGCCGCGGAATTTGTTGACGATCAGTCCTTTTATGCGCTCGCGTTCGTCTTGTTCAATGAGCATCAGCGTGCCGAGGAGCTGTGCGAAAATGCCGCCGCGGTCAATGTCCCCCACAAGCAGGACCGGCGCATCAACAAGCTTCGCCATACCCATATTTACGATGTCGTCGGCTTTCAGATTGAGCTCCGCGGCGCTTCCCGCACCCTCGATAACAATGATGTCATACCGCTCTGCGAGAGCATTGTAGGCTGAGAGAATGTCGGGAATGAGCTCCTTCTTGTGTCTGAAATATTCGGAGGCTTTCATATTTCCGCGAGCTTTTCCGTTCACGATGACCTGAGAGCCTATGTCGGTCGTAGGCTTGAGCAGTATCGGATTCATCAGCACAGACGGCTCAAGGCCGGCAGCCTCCGCCTGCATCGCCTGCGCGCGCCCGATCTCCAGACCGTCTTTTGTAATGTAGGAATTCAGCGCCATATTCTGCGATTTGAAAGGCGCCGCGGAATGTCCGTCCTGCCGGAAGATACGGCACAGCGCCGCCGTCAGCAGGCTTTTTCCGACGTTCGACATCGTACCCTGCAGCATTATGTTTTTTGCCATTTCATCACCTTTTCCATTGCTTTGACAAGTGCCTCGTTTTCGCTGCGCAGCTTCACCGCAGCACGGAAATATCCCTCGCCGAGGCCGCTGAAATCAGAGCAGTTCCGTATCATTATCCCTTCGCTCAGAAGCATCTCGTCAAGCGGGATATCACATCTGAACAAAATGAAATTTGCGTCGGAACGGCAGACCTCAAAGCCAAGATCACGCAGTTTATCAGACAGGAATTTTCTTTCCTCCGCGATCGTTTTTCTTGCCGTTTCCACATACAGCGTTTCTCCGAGTGCGGCGATCCCCGCAGCCTGCGCGACCGTCGATACGCTCCAGAACTGTCCGCGATCGCGGACCCTCTCCGCAAGCTCCGCGCTACCGAAAAGCGCATACCCAAGGCGCAGGCCTGCCATTGCATACGTCTTTGTAAAAGCTTTCAGCACGATGATGTTATCATTCATAAAGCGCTTGACAGTGCACTTCCCGGCATTTTCGCACAGGTCGATAAAGCATTCGTCGCAAAGAAAAACGATGTTGTTTTCCAGGCATTTTTCGCATATCATTTTCAGTGCTTCGGGCTCGACGAGCCGACCCGTTGGATTGTTCGGACTGCAGAGTATCAGCATATCAGCGCCGGTGTCCAGAGCCGCGGGGATATCCTTCGGCTCGTGCCGCGCGATCTCGCAGCCGACCTCACACAAAGCCTTGGCGTATTCGGAAAATGAAGGCTTCGGAATGACCGCACGACGAGGCTTCAATGTATAAATAACACGATAGATAAGATCGTCCGCACCGTTGCCGCAAACGATGTTTTCGGCGCTTATGCTCTCGTGCTCCGACAGCTTTTTGGTCAGCTCCCGACAATAAGGATCCGGGTATCTGTCACTGTCTGCGGCTGACTCCGACACCGCTCTGATAACGCTTTCGGGCGTTCCGAGAGGGTTCAGGTTCACCGAGAAATCGAGCTTTATATCACGTCCGAAAATGTCGCCGCCGTGTTTGCTCACCATATAAAAGATCTCCCGCCGTTCGCCGCGATCCGCAGATCATCGGCAGCCGCAGCCTCTGACTTCATCGCGGGAAATAACGTGGCGTGCACAATTTCTTTTATCATAAATCCACCTCATTCAATATCGAGCGGAACTTCCCTGTCCGGCGCGGGGAACGCTTTGTCGAGCATTTTCAGTTCTTCTTCCGTAAGCTCGATGTCACCCGCAGCCGCGTTTTCAAGCGTGTGCTGCTTTGACGCGCTTTTCGGTATCGCGATAACGTTACCGCCGCGTATCGCCCACGCGAGCATTATCTGCTGAACGCTTGCGCCGTGCGCGTCTGCGGCCTGCCGTAAAACGGGGTCACTTATGATGCCGCTTCGGAGCGTCCCGTTTATCGCAAGTGGGCAGTACGCCATAAATGCGATATCGTTCCTGCGTAGATACGGCTGCAGGCTGTACTCGGTGCCGCGTGAGGCTATGTGATACAAGTCCTGCACGGCTATGCAGTTCCCGCCGTGTTTCAGCCGCGCGAGCTCCCGCATATCGTCGGTGTCAAAATTCGACACGCCCCACTCGCGTATCAGCCCGCTGTCCTTTAAATCCTGCAAGCACTCGACAGTCTCGGAAAGCGGAATAGAGCCGCGCCAGTGGTACAGATACAGATCGAGGTAGTCCGTTCCGAGGTATTTCAGGCTTGTTTCACACGCGCGGCGCATATTCTTCCTGCCCGCGTTCTGCGGCAGCACCTTCGACACGATGAACAGCTTTGACCTGTCATACGGCTTTATCGCGTCACCGACCACGGATTCGCTCTTGCCGTAGCCATACAGCTCCGCCGTGTCGATAAGCGTCATACCGCTGTCGATACCGGTACGCAGCGACTCGACCTCCCTGTCGTGCATACGCGGATCGTCGCCGATGTGCCATGTGCCTTGTCCTATCGCGGGAACGCTTATACCGTTTTTAAGCTTCACCTGTTTCATATTGCACCTCCGATAGCTGTTTGTACTATTATATCACAGATCGCTGCTTTTTTCAATCTTTTTCGGCACAATATAAGCCCTCTGCGCATTGTCATACTAATTTCTTATCTTTCGTGTCTCGTCACGACCCAAACAGCGGCGAAGCAGCACCACAATTATCAATTCAAATTCTTCATCTTTTGATGACGGATCTCACCCATTCTGTAAGTCCGGCAGATTCATATATTACAAGCTCCTGCCAAATCCCCCTGTAATACAGCCCTTCACCCTTTGAGGAGTTCTTCTTTTCTCCGTATGTATGTTCGGGCAGAAGAAAAGGAAGCTCATTCCACGTTCCGCGATTCTTGCCTTCCATAGTCAGCACACGGTCTTTTCTGTAATCAAGAGTTCCGTAGCCTTTCAGATCGGGTAACAGCGAAAGCTTATCTGTCGGGATATATAATGCGTTTTTTCCGGTATGCGAAAACGCATTTGATGTGTGAGGATGCCACGGATATTCCGAAAAATCGACTTTTTCGGTAAGTATATCGCCTATCTGCATATATCCATAAATTATTTGCAGGTCATTATGATCATAAAATCCGCCTGTCTTTCTGCTAATAAAGCGATAGCTTCCGTTATGTTTTTCGATCCTTCTGAACCAACCAAAGAACAGGAATATATCACCTTTCTCAACTCCCGCGTTTGACAGAAGCCCCTGAGCTGCTTCACTCTGACCGAACGCGGGTCTCCACCCTGCAATTGGAGAGACTCTGTTATCATCTCTTATGTCAGGGTCAATATGGCAGTTAGTAAAATTCTTATGCGGTTTCAGCTGCTTCAGAATATACGAATATCTTTCTCCGTTATAGCACAAATCATCGTAACTTGCGTCATCGTCCGACGGTATTGGCATAGACAGCAGAGTTCCGTCCGGCATTATAGGGCTCGGACAGCCACCGTTTTTTATATCAAAACCTTTTCTTGATAATATTATCTTCATCGATCCTTCTCCTTTTCTCCCCTAACCGCCCGATAAACGTCATAAGTCCCCTTGTCAAAGCAGCTCATAACAACGGTCATACCGTAGTTCTCGTTCTCATTGAACCAATCAGCGATCGCTCTCAGCGCGACTTTGGCCGCCTCGTCCTTCGGGTAGCCATATACACCCGTCGAGATCGCGGGGAACGCTATGCTGTGCAGACAATTCTGTTTTGCAAGTTCAAGCGACTTATAGTAGCAGCTGTACAGCAGCTTTGCATCATCGGGGCTGCCGCTGTAGATCGGGCCGACGGTGTGGATAACATAGCTCGCGGTGAGCCTGTAGCCGCGGGTCATCTTCGCTTCTCCCGTCTCACAGCCGCCAAGTGCCCTGCATTCGGCAAGCAGTTCGGGACCCGCCGCACGGTGGATCGCGCCGTCAACACCCCCGCCGCCGAGCAGAGACTTGTTAGCTGCATTTACTATCACGTCAACATCAAGCTTTGTAATGTCGCCGATGTTGAATTGAATGTTATTTTTCGCCACTTTGTTGTCCATAATTATCCTTATCACGTCCTTTGTAAGAAATATCGGCTTGTCCCACGGGTTCAGGATAACGCCGTCGATGTCCGTTTCCTGCTCGATATAGGACTCGAGAAAGCTGTCGATAAAGTATGAGATCACCGAGGCAGGCTCACCCTTTTCAAACTGCTCTTGCGAGGTGAACGCGACATTCCACCGCTTGCCGTCTTCGGTGTCGATGTGGCAGAGCGTGAGGTGCTGCTCCTCGCTGCTCTCGATAATGTCGCCCTCCTGCATTTTCTCGGGGTCGAACATAGCGGTGAAAGTCTCCGACGGGATAACCGGTATCAGGAAATGCCCGCCCTGCCATATCCTTATGCGTATCGAGCCGAGAAGAGCGTCCATTCGCGGCATTGTCTCTTCGGCTTTGAAGTTTGCTATCGCGTTCTCGATTATGATGTTATCCTTTACGAACGGATCGTTCGGTTCATCGGGCTCTCTGCCGCGGACTTCGCAGTCAAAGCGCTCGGCAGCTCCGCACATATCGCCGGGCAGTCTGTATCTGCACTCGGCCTCCATTAGCGCCGGAATGCCGTAAAATGCTTCCGCGATACTGCCCGCGATGCAGGTCAGCGTATCGCAGTCGCCGCCGAGAGATACGGCAGTGCGTATAACATCTTCAAAATCCTCGCCCTCGAGGAACGCCGTTATCGCCTCGGGAACGGTCTGCTGACAGGTCTCGACGTGGTGATAGTCGGGGCGTATCTCGTCGCAGGTCCGCGAGAGATCGTAGCCGAACTCAGTGATGATGTATTCTTTTATTTCGTCCTTTGCGCAGCCTGTTCTCGCCATAAATATCGCGCTTGCGACCGCTTCCGCGCCCTTGATGCCCTCGGGGTGGTTGTGTGTGACTTCGGCAGTCAGCCGCGCGACCTCGCGGGTGCGTTCAAGCGTATCATACAGCCAGCCGACAGACGATACGCGCATAGCCGAGCCGTTGCCGTAGCTGCCATAGGGCTTCGGTTCCTTCTCGCGCAGCCACTGATAGAACATACAGCCGTAACCCGCGTCGGGATAACGCTTGCCCCACTTCTGCATTGACTTCACAAGTACCGCTTTGATCTCGTCGTCGGTACCGTCCTTGCAGTCAAGCAAAGCCTCCGCGACTGCTATCGTCATTACGCTGTCATCGGTGAAGTGCGACTCCTCGCCGAAAAGCGGGAAATCCTTTACCTTCGGGCTTCTGTCGAACTCGTAGGGTGCGCCTATCATATCGCCTAAAATTGCTCCGTACATATCGTTTTCCTCCTTGTGATGTTTGCATTCGGTTGCCTTACATTCACATTATATCACAAAAATTACGCGATAGGGTCAAGTGGTAATTGACTTTTTTTACAGGCAGGGCAGATTTTTGTCATACAGAACGATATTTATATCATCGATCTTATAGTTTTTGTGCTCGATAAAATACTGCACGATAATGTCGGTCTTGTCAGACGGCGAAAGGGCATACCCGGCGCTTGCGAGCAGCTCGCGCGCAGTGTTCATATCAAGCTTCAGCGAGACCGCAAACGCGAGTGCGGTCTTTTTCTTCGGCTGATAATCCGGCTTGCAGCGTATCGCCGAAAACGCCTGTTTGGTTATATTGGCTCCGTTATAGACTGTAGAGTCTTTCAGTCCGCGCTCGCCTATCAGCCGGAATAACATCTCGGAGAAGGTCTCGCTCCTGTTTTTCAGCACATCATCAAGCGTCTTCTCCCGCTGACGGTGCAGCTCGGGTCGCCTGCGCTCATGCCCGAGGATACGGCTCTGCATGAGCTCTGTGTGGTACTCGCTTCCGATAGCGTCGGCGACATAGTGCTCATCGATGTACTCGTCTATCCCCGCGAACAGCTTTCCCGACATCTCGAACGAGCTCTTGTCGAACACGGCTATCGTGACTTCCATATCGTGCGTGAGCAGGAATTCCTGTATCTCCGACAGCGCGATGTGCAGCGCTTCGCCCTTCGGGAACTTATATACGCCCGTCGAGATCAGCGGGAACGCGATGCTCTTGCAGCCGAGACTGTCCGCGAGCTCCAGCGATTTTTTGTAGCACGAGCGAAGCTGTTCTTTTTCGCCATGCTCGCCGTCCTGCCAATAGGGTCCGACCGTATGTATGACGTACTTCGCGTCAAGCGCAAACGCGGGAGTTGCAGCCGCGTCACCGACTGCGATACTTCCTATCTTCCTGCGCTCGGCAAGCATTTCATCGGCTCCCGCGGCATTATATATCGCCGTATCGGTTCCGCCGCCGATCACAGGCTCGGGATTGGCGGTGTTCACTATCGCGTCGGCTTTTATCTTTGTTATGTCATTTCTGACTATTTTGAACGGCATAGCAGTCACTTCCTTTTATAACAGTATATCACAGATACCTTCAGATTTCAATATAATACTAATTCCTTATCAAAACAACAAAAAGTTTCGTGTCTCGTCACGATCCAAACAACGGCGAAGCCAAAGCAGGATGCTTTGAGTTCGTTGTCAAACCGACGCACGGACGCGGCGCTTAAAGCAACGAAGCCAAAGCAGGATGCTTTGAGTTCGTTGTCAAACCGCCGCACGGATGCGGCGCTTAAAGCAACGAACAGGGCACCGCAATTGCGAATTGTGAATTTTTCAGCGTGATGAGTTATCCGGGTGATCACAATAAAAAAGGCTCTTATCCGGTAGGTGTGGGTGAGATTTGACCGCATTTATTCCACGGCCATATTGACAACGAGCCTCGATGATTGCAGTAGTCCGGCAGCACGGGCAGCACCCGCCCGTTGGACAGATGCTGCCGCAGTAGCCCCTTCCGGGGCTATCTGCCGGCTACACAGCCTACCACAATCAAACTCATTGTCAATATGCTTTCGCGGCATAAACGCTGCCTCGGTGCATTTCGCGACCCACACTTACCGGAGAAGCCTCTAAAAAAGCTGTACACCGTTTCCGATGTACAGCCCGATCTGTTGTTCTGCGGCCATTTCTGTTTCCCGCTTTGGGTCACTTTTCCGCTTCTTCCGTCCTATCCATAAACTCCTTCACCGCTCTCTTAAATGCGGTGTATTTCTTTTCGGGTATCGGAAGCTCCTTCCCGTCGGACATAACGACCCTGAAGCGGTATATCCTTTGAATGTGTATCGGGTTGACGAGATACTGCAAATGACAGCGCGTGAGCACATCGGGATATTTTTCCTCAAGCTCGTCGGGGGAATCGCTGACGCGGAACGCTCCGTCACTCGTGTGCAGTATCGAGCGTCTTGCGTAGGTAGCGCTTTCAGCCCAGATTATACTGTCGGAGAACAGATACAGGCTCGACTGATCCATTCCGCGGAAATAGATACGCTTGCCCGTATCGGATACCGGAACATAGCCCTTGTATATCTGATTGAAGTGTACGGGATAAATATTATCTTCTTCGTGCTTGTGATACAAGTCGGATATATGCACCACAAGCATACGCGGGACTTTCCCCTTTACGCCTTTTACCGTCCGCTCGCACCACGTTATATGAATGATCTGATCCATTGTGATATGTTCGCCGTCGGGGAAATGCGTGGTCACGGGAAAAGACATCAATACCTCGCAGTATGTGTCGTTCGTTGAGATGTGGTCAAGCCGGATATTTCCGAGTGTGAATGTCAGGGAATGCTTCTCACCTGCCCAGGCATCGACCAGAGCTTTCTTTCCCGAAAGAAACTGCCCCTTCGCGGGGCCGTACCACAGCACCTTGTCGTCAACATGGTCCAAGAAAGGCTGTATGTCGTTATCGTAGTATTTCTGCACGATCTCATCGGTCAGCTCTACCATATCCTGTTGGGTCATACCATTTTCCTCCTTTAATACCGTCTGTAATTATTATATTACCTGTGATAACAATTGTCAAGCAGTTACAGACTTTATGCGAGCAATGCCCGATCGCAGGCTTTCGTCATTCGTGACAATTTTCAAGCAGCGCAATTGTGTTTATTCAACAAAGTTTACAGATCTTTAATTATTTATTCACTATCTACAATTTAAGAAAATTTTTGTTTCTGTCTCCCCCGCCGGAGGCGGGGGAGACAGAAACGTAGAACTTAAGGGCACCTCTAAAAACCTCTTGCCGCCCATTCGCACCGCCCTAAAGCCGTCATATTGCACAAATTTTCCTTGACATACGACAGTATGCCTGCGAAAAATTTGTACAATCTGCCGACTTTATGTCGGCACGCCTGAACG
>JAFTAG010000148.1 GCA_017458655.1 Ruminiclostridium sp.
AGCGCCGCGAGCACATCGTCGCGGATAGCGTGTATCCTGTCCCACTTGGACGTGTCTATCGAAACGCCGGTCTTCTCGGGCATACGGTTGAATACGACATTTCTCGCGTCGTCCTTCGAGCTCTTGGGGAGCTCCTTCCAGATCTCGTCCGCCGTGAAGGTCAGTATCGGCGCGATAAGTCTCGTAAGTCCGCTGAGTATAGTGTACATCGCGGTCTGCGCGGCTCTGCGAAGCTCACTGTCCTCTTTCTCGCAGTACAGTCTGTCCTTGATTATATCGAGGTAGAAATTCGACATATCCACTACGCAGAAGCGGTTGATGGCGTGGTAAGCGTGGAAGTAATCCATAGCCTCATACGCCTCCGTAACGTTCGCGATAAGCTCGTCATACTTCACGAGAGCGTATTTGTCGATATCGGTGAGCCTGTCGAAGGGCACGCTGTCCTTGTCGGGGTCGAAGCCCTTGCCGTTGCAGAGGTTACCGAGTATGAACCTTGCGGTGTTGCGTATCTTGCGGTAGGTCTCGGAGAGCTGCTTTAAGATGTCCTTCGACACTCTGATATCACTGTGGTAGTCGAGAGACGTTACCCACAGACGCAGCACATCAGCGCCGTATTCCTTTATTACGTCCTCGGGAACGATAACGTTGCCCTTGGATTTCGACATCTTCTCGCCCTTGCCGTCAACTATCCAGCCGTGTGTGCATACCGCCTTGTACGGTGCTTTGCCGGTGGCGGCGACGGAGGTGAGCAGCGAGCTCTGGAACCAGCCTCTGTACTGGTCGCAGCCTTCAAGGTAGAGGTCGGCGGGAGAGTGGAGCTCCTCGCGCTCGTCCATTACCGCAGCCCATGTGCAGCCCGAATCGAACCACACGTCGAATATATCCATTTCCTTGGTGAATTCACCGCAGCCGCACTCGCACTTTACCGATGCGGGAATGAATTCGGACGGGTCCTTTGCGTACCAAGCGTCCGAGCTCTCCTTGCGGAACAGTTCGGATATCGCCTTGATAGTCTCGTCGTTTACTATAGCCTTGCCGCACTTCTTGCAGTAGAGTATCGGGATCGGTACGCCCCAGCGTCTCTGACGGGAAATGCACCAGTCACTTCTGTCGCGCACCATGTTGGTGATACGCTCTGCACCCCAGCCGGGTATCCAGTTTACTTCGTTGATAGCCTTTACAGCGTCGTCGGCGAACTTCTCAACGGAGCAGAACCACTGTTCGGTAGCGCGGTAGATTATCGGCTTGTGGCAGCGCCAGCAGTGCGGATACGGGTGGGTTATCTTCTCTATAGCGAGCAGGGAGTTCGTAGCGTCGAGATCCTTCGCTATCTCCTTGTTTGCCTGATCTGTGGTAAGTCCCTTGAACTTGCCGGCCTCCTCGGTGAGGTAGCCCTTGCTGTCAACGGGGACCACGATGTTGAACATACCCTTGTAGCTGTTGCAGACCTCGAAGTCCTCGAGACCGAAGCCGGGAGCTGTATGAACGCAGCCGGTACCGCTGTCGAGCGTAACGTGGTCGCCAACGATTATCGGGGACTTTCTGCCCATGAACGGGTGCTGCGTCTCGATAAGCTCCAGCTCCTTGCCCGTGAACGAGCCTATCGTGGAGTATTTGCTTATCTTAACGGCGGACATTACCGTCGGAACGAGCTCAGTCGCCATAAGGAGATACTCGCCGTAGGAGCGGTTCCCCTCGTCCTCAACGTGAACGAACGTGTATTCGTAGTTGGGTCCGAGGCAGACTGCGAGGTTGCCCGGGAGCGTCCAGGTCGTTGTTGTCCAGATAACTACCGACGCCTTGGAAAGGTCGATGCCGAGGCTGTCGAACTTGCCCTTTGTGTCGGTGAGCGGGAATTTTACATAAATGGAATGGCACTCGTCGTCCTCGTACTCTATCTCGGCTTCGGCAAGCGCGGTATTGCAGTCGGCGCACCAATATACGGGCTTCAGACCCTTGTACATGAGCCCCTTCTTGGCCATTTCACCGAATACCTCGACCTGCTTTGCCTCAAACTCGGGCTTTATGGTGAGATACGGGTCGTCGAAATCGCCCCACACGCCGAGACGCTTGAACTGAGCCTTCTGGTCGCCGAGGCAGGATATAGCGAAATCACGGCAGCTCTTGCGGAGCTCAACGGGGTCGATAGAGGACGCGTTGTTCTCCTTGCCGATGGTCTTGAGCGCTTTCAGCTCGATAGGAAGGCCGTGGCAGTCCCAGCCGGGAACATACGGAGCCTGATAGCCCGTCATGGACTTGTACTTTACGATGATGTCCTTGAGTATCTTGTTGAGCGCCGTGCCGAGATGTATGTTGCCGTTTGCATAGGGAGGGCCGTCGTGGAGTATATACTTCGGGAGCCCCGCGTTTTTCTTCTGGAGCTCGTAGTACACTCTGTCCTTTTCCCACTGTTCGAGCCAGCCGGGCTCCCTCGCGGGGAGATTGCCTCTCATGGGATAACCGGTCTGCGGTAAATTGAGCGTGTCGTTGTAATCCTGTGCCATTTTGTGTATGTTCCTTTCCTTTTGTGCAGATAAATAGAGCTGACGCAGCGGCGCATACGCGCTGTCCTTCCGGACGGGACGAGGGCTACGCGCCCTCGACCTGCGGCAGCGTGACGCTGCACCCATTATTTATTATTCTGACAAGTCCTGAGCCTTATCTTTTCTTTTTCTTGTGGTTGTGGTTGTTATTGTTGTTATTATTGTTGTTGGAGCCGAATTCAAGCTTGTCGTACTTGGAATTGCCGCTGCCGGTGCGGTTGGGCTTGCTGTTGAGGAAATCCGGAGCGTCATCGCCCTCGGAAGCGTCGTCAAACGCGTTCTCAACGGTAAAGCTGCCTTCTTCCTCGACCTCAACGGAGCCGCTCTCCGAAACGTCTATCTCGTCATACGAGTCAACGACCTTTACATCATCGTCGCCCTCGTCCTCGTCCTCATCGTCATTATCCTCGGGCTCGGGTATCTGCGGAGCCTGAACGCCCTGCTGAGCCGCGATGAGCTCACGCAGCGCATTGCTGCTGTAGTTGGTGGTGGTGTTGATAACGAACTCGTTGAAGCACTGCTCGGGGATCTTCTTGATGAAGTCGATATGGCTGTTGTATTCCACGATGATGCGGGTGCGGAAGTCCTCCGCCTCGCGCTTTGTTCTCGCGAGCACTTCCTTGTCGAGCTCGGTCTGGATGACCATCTGCGCGTGGATATCGTCGGCGGCCTTCTTTGCTTCTCTCTCGATGCGGGCCTTCTCGTTGAGCGCGTCCTGGACTATCTTCTCGCCCTCGGCCTTTCTTTCGGCAACATAGTCGTCGGCAGCCTGACGCATCTCGGCAGACTTATCCTCGGCATCCTGCACGATATTGGCGGCCTTTTCCTTCGAGTCCGCTATAATAGCGTTACCGGTCTTCTGCGCTCCGAGCAGGGCGTCCTTCAAGGCGTCCTCGTCCTCGCGGTACTCTCTTATCTTGTCCGCGCAGACCTGCAGCTTCTTCTCGAGATCCTCGTTCTCTTTCTTTACCTGTGAGAACTCACGGGCGAGATCCTGGAGATACTCGTCCACCTCGTCCTTCGCGTAATTTCCCATTTTCATGGTAAATGTCTTGTTGATGATGCTGTTTGAATCCATGTTTTCCTCCATTCCCGCACCGCGCGTCTTACATTCCCGCCCGGGCGGATCTTTCTTCCTTTGTGTTATCGCCGCCGCCCGTTTCCTGTAAGGTACGCCGGCACATCAGGCGTACTTTTTCAGAGTCAGCCTGAGTCTTCCCTTTTTAGTGATCACCGCGTCCTCCGACACGATGAACTTCCCGTACCCGCGCAGGGTGAGTACATCACCCGCGGACACGTTCCTGCTGATATTGACACATTCCGCGTAGTTGAGCATAAAACTGCCCGAGCGTATGTACGCGGCAGCCTTCTCTCTCGAAAGCCCCGTTATACCCGCAACTATGCAGTCTGCGCGCTCCGAGGCCGCATTGACCGTTATCTCCGCGAATGAAACGGGGCGCACTGCACCCGCGGCATCTCCGGAAAGCCCGTCGGACACGCTCACGCCGACCCTCCCGACGCGGACGATACCGTCAAGTATCACGTCATGGGCAGTCTTTGTACAATATACAGCCGCCGCGCTCTCTCCTATGAAGATGTCGCCTACCGTATCACGCTCTATGCCGAGCCCCATGAATGAGCCGAGCACGGCGCGGTGATCGGGTCTGTCTGCCTTACGGTATGCCACCGTCAGCGTGTATATCGGGAAATCCCCGTGCTCTGCCTCACCGTTCCCCTCCGGCGATACTGCGAGCATCCTGCGGGAACAGGCCTCGTCCCCGCCCCAGAATGCCGCCGTTATGCCGTACCGCCTGCCGAGCAGGATCTGCGCATCATACTGCTCGCGGTCGTTGAGAAACGCCGAAAAAACGGTACTTCCCCGTTTTTCCGCAAGTGAACACATATCCCCGAGACGCGCCGCAAGGGCATCTCTCGAATAATTATCCTTTATCACATGAAATCGTTGCTGCCGAGCTCCTCGATCATATCGCCGGAAATGTCAACATTCACGGGAACGATTATGTAGGTGGTATTGGCGATACGCTTAAGATCTCCGTCCGTGACATACGCAACGCCTCCCAGAAAGTCCAGCAGTCTGTTCGCGACCTCTTTATTGGTGTTGTCGAGATTGAGCACGACCGTCTTCTTGTTTCTGAAGTGGTCGGCGATCGCAGCGGCGTCGGAATACTTCTCCGGCTTGACAACAATGACCTGCAGACGCGTGGTCGCGGGTATGCTCATTATCTTGCTGCTTTTGATCGTGGGCTTTGCGTCGTAGGAATCGAAATCGACCGAGGAAGGAACGTCATCGACATAGTCGTTCCCGGACTCGTAGTTGTCGTCATCGGCTCCGATACCGGTCTTCCTGAGAAAATCCTTAAAACCCATTTGATTATCCTCCTTTTCCCTTTTCATCGGGATAATTTTCTGTTTTTTATTTAGGCTATGAAACAACATCCCGCCGGACTTTTTCGGTTAACAGGTCACAGTTAACAGTTGCGGTCGTTCGCTGTGCGGACATATCCGGATCGTGACGGGATCCGATAGATCGTTAAAAGGAGCCCTGCGCTCTTCCCTTTGTCACAATTCAGATACGTCCGCAAAGCGGACACCAAACCTGTACACTGTAAACTGTTCACTGTTAACTCGGAACAGCCGTTTGTTATGACACAGCGTTTATTTATATTGTCTGTATCCATAAAGCACGCTGCCTATCCTTACGATAGTCGAGCCGTGCATTATCGCCCGAACGTAGTCTCCGGACATACCCATTGACAGGGTATCGACCAACGAGCGTCCGTCGCCCGCCGTCTTGTCTTTAAGGTCGGAGAACAGCCGCTGCATCTGCGCGAAGTACCTGTCGGAGCTGCCGTCAACATCGACCGGCGGTATCGCCATAAGTCCGCGAAGCCGCACATTACCGAGCTCCCCGATACTGTCCGCGAGCGCGGGCACATCTGCGGGCGGGATGCCGCTCTTGCTGTCCTCATCGCCGATATTCACCTCGATAAGTATGTCCATGGTCAGCCCCGCGGCCGCCGCACGCTTGTTTATCTCCTCGATGAGGTGCACGCTGTTCGCGGAATGTATCATACTCACCTTGTCGATGATGTATTTCACCTTGTTGGTCTGCAGACTGCCGATGAAGTGTATCTCGGGGCTGCCCTCGTAGGCTTCGTACTTGCCGAGGAATTCCTGCACCCTGTTCTCGCCGAGCAGCGTGACTCCCTGCTCTATCGAGAAATTCACCACCTCGGGGTCAACGGTCTTGGTGACGCCCATGAGCCGCACGGTATCGGTGCGCCCGGACTTTTGCATCGCCTCGGCGATGTTCTCGTTTATGCGTTTCAAATTGTCCGAAACAGCGGAAAATCTGCTATCTGATGATCTTTCCCTCATGCAGATCCCTTCCTTCCACTATTATATTGTCATACAGCGCAAGATACCCTTCCTGACCGCTCGTGTCCGCGACAAGGGTGTAATCCTCCTGCGACAGTATCTGTCTGACCTTTTTGAATCTCGCGATTATGCCGTCCTGGACATACACGCCGACCGACCCGTCCTCATCGCTCACACGGAGCGCCGAGTTCGGTATCATTATACCGTTGTAGTCGTCGAGCAGCAGTCTTACCTGCTCCACGCGGGAGGCGATATGCTCGTCGAGGAACATATCGAATCTGAACACCGCGAGACTGCGGCCGTCGCCGAGCTTTTTGAGGCTGACTATATCGGCGCGCACCTGCTGTCCCGAAGAGCCCACTCTCATAGATACCGACGCGCCCTCGAACACGGTGCCGAGCCTTACTGTATCGAGCACCCCTACCATATACCACTTGTAGTCGCCGACCAGCTTGCCGATAACGCCTTTGCGCTCCGACTGCGATATATCGCTCGAGGTTATCCTGTCGATGTCCTCGGCTGTCAGGTCGAACACGTTCGCCGTGCTGAGCTTGTCCTCGTAGCCGTCAACCGTGCTGACGAAATATCCCGTTTCGGTGATGTATATGTCATACGGCTCGGAGGTGACCTCGGCGCGCAGTGACGCTATCTCGCCGTCGATACGGGCTATCTTTTCGGCGTAGGAGGTCTCGGTGCCCTTGACTATCTCACGCTTGCTCTGGAGATTGAGGATATCGCTTTTCAGCGACGAAGCGCTCTCGTAATCCCCCTCGTAGATGTATTCAAGCAGCTTTGCGTGCTTTTCGGTTATCTGTGTCGAAAAAGAGTCGAGCTGCGAGGTATCGGCTCCGACGAGCGACTGCACATCAGCGAGCACGTCTCTCTGCGACACGAGGTCGTCGATGCGCTGCTGCAGGGCGATATCGTTCCTGCTCTTGTATATCTGCGCGATAACGGCGCCCTTTCCGACCTTTGAGCCGTCCTTGTGGGTATAGCGGATAATGCCGTTGACGTTGTAGGAGACGAGCTTCTCGTCACGCACGAACACGCCCTTGAAGCCTATAGATTCGGTCGCCTGATAAAGCGTCGCGACTTCTGTACGAAAGCCTGTCCCGAACAGGATCATGATCTGGCTCACTACCATTATCAGAAAAAATACGCCGATAACGATCCAGATGATGCGCGTCGTGACGGCACGTCTTTTATCGCCCTCCGCCATTTACGGTCATTCCTTGTTCTCGCCGTCTTCCTTTTCAAACGCGTCAAGCAGTGAAATGGGACGAAGCGGCGTGATCGTGGAGATCGCGTGCTTGTAGATGAGGTTCTGCTTTCCGTCCGTGTCGAGGATAACGGTGTAATTGTCAAATCCCTTCACGATGCCCTTGAACTGGAAACCGTTCGTGATGTAGATCGTGACGGGTATCCTGTCTTTTCTGGACTGATTAAGAAATACGTCCTGTAAATTGAGTTCCTTTGCCATTGTTTTTTCCTTTCTGTTATGCCGGGTAACCTGAAACGGCATTGTGTGCGGCTTTATGACGAATATGCACACTCTTTCACAATACCATACAGTCTATTATAACACATTTTTTCAAAAAAAGCTATATCTTTTCACTAAATTTTCCGCAATTTTTAAAATTTTTTCATATTCGGTATCTTTTTCCGCGGGTATGCGGTGTATGCGGGTGTCCTTGTTGAACCAGGTGAGCTGTCTTTTGGCGTATTTCCGGGTAGCCCGTTTGAGCTCGTCAACGCACTCGTCAAGCGGCTTTTCCCCGTCGAGGAAGGGCTTAAGCTCCTTGTACCCGATAGCCTGCGCGGCCGTGGGGTAGTCGGAATGGGTGAAAAACTCCCGCGCTTCGTCGAGGAGCCCCGCCTCCAGCATAAGATCGACACGTCTGTCGATGCGCTCATACAGCACCTCTCGGTCGAAATCTATCATCATCATGCAGGGCTCATAGGGCGACGGGTGCAGCCGGCTTTCGGCTTTCAGTTCGGTCATGGTCTTACCGCTCTGCTTATACACTTCAAGCGCCCGTATGATGCGCTTTTGGTTGTTCTCGTGAAGCTCCGCGGCGCTCTCCGGGTCTATCTCCCGCAGCATTTCCCGCAGGTAAGCCGCGCCCTTTTCCTCCGCGAGAGCCGTCAGCTCCGCTCGGTAAGCGGGGTCGCTCCCCGTATCGTCAAACTCGATGTTATCCACAACTGTGTTGATGTAAAGTCCCGTCCCGCCGCAAATTATCGGCATTTTCCCGCGCTCGTGCATATCCGCTATCGCCTTTCTCGCGAGCACCGCGTAATCGGCTACCGAAAAGGCCTCCGTCGGTTCGAGAAAGTCCATAAGGTGATGCGGGACGCCCATTTTCTCGGCTTCGGTCGGCTTCGCGCTCGCAATGTCCATTCCCTTGTATATCTGCATCGAGTCGGCGCTTACCACCTCGCCGTCAAACTCCCGCGCCAGATCGATCGCGAGCTTTGTCTTGCCGGACGCCGTCGGCCCGCAGACCACCACTGTGAATATCTTGTCCGTTTATATCACCAACTTTTATGAAAGCGCTGTATAATGCCGCCGTTACGGCTCCGTTCAGCGCCATTTCCTCTTTGTATGACATGACCTGCTCCGCGTACTCCGCAGGCGGCCTTATAAGCTTTAATTTACACGTTTTCTTCAATTATGAACAATTTTGTAAACGCAGTCGCACCAGTATATGCGCACTGCGATATATTCCCCGTAAATGCGCGGCTCGTCGAGCTGCCACCCGTCAAATACCGATTCCGTAACACTATTTTCGTCGGTAACTTCCAGCACCTTGCCCACTGTGAGCGTTATATCGCCAACTGTGCGGCTTTGCTCCGACGGCCTTTCCGCCTGTGCGGGGAGCTCCCCGTAAGGCACTGCAATCACCCCGTCGGTGCCGACTGCGCCGTATTTCCCTTTATACCGGTAATTCACCGTATCGCCGTCTATCCCGCAGACGCGGTAGTCTTCGCGGAACGCCAGTGCGCGCTCCAGCCGGACGCCCCCGCCGAGCTCTATCACCTCGGGAGTTCCGCTCCCGGCGAACAGCCACCCGCAGCTGTCGAGATACGCCGCATTTTTCTCCCATAGTAGCGCTGTCACACATACCGCCGCGGCTGCTGTAACGAGCACGAGGGGTATGATGTATATCTTTTTGTCCCGTCTGTATTTTCTCTCTTTCATTAGGGCTCCTCTAAAAACCTATTGTCGTTCAGGCGTGCCGACATAAAGTCGGCAGATTGTACAAATTTTTCGCAGGCATACTGTCGTATGTCAAGGAAAATTTGTGCAATATGACGGCTTTAGGGCGGTGCGAATGGG